>NZ_PNCP01000268.1:0-353 GCF_005886115.1 Pseudoalteromonas sp. S4492 | reverse complement strand
ATCTCAAGCCTTTCGCTGGAGGTAACAGTGGGGTTCAAATGGCGGGTTGGTTCAACAAGGACATCAACTCTCTGGAAGCCCTGAAAGGCCTGAAAATGCGTATTCCTGGCATGGGTGGAGAGGTGTTCAAGCGTTTGGGAGGTGTGCCTGTCAATTTACCGGGGGGGGAAATCTTCACCGCGCTTCAGACAGGAACCATTGATGCCACTGAGTGGGTAGGTCCCTACAATGATCTGGCTTTTGGGCTCTATAAAGCGGCAAAATATTACTACTATCCAGGCTGGCATGAGCCAGGCACCATGCTTGAGTTCACTGTAAACATGGATAAATGGAATGCTTTGCCTGCTGACCTG
>NZ_PNCP01000267.1:0-347 GCF_005886115.1 Pseudoalteromonas sp. S4492 | reverse complement strand
AGCAGAAATTCTGGTGGTTGCTGTTGGCAAGCCCGGACTGGTCAAAGGTGAATGGGTTAAAGAAGGTGCTATTGTCATCGACATCGGCATCAATCGTATGGACGACGGCCGACTGGTAGGCGACATTGAGTTCGAAACCGCCCAGCAAAAAGCCAGCTGGATTACACCGGTACCTGGCGGCGTTGGCCCCATGACCGTCGCCACCCTTCTTGAAAACACCCTTTACGCTGCAGAACATCTTCACGACTAACAGACACAATGGTTGGAAAGCTCCGTAGAACAGGCCGGAGCTTTTCAAACTCGCGAACCATCACTCTAATACTGCATTGAATCATCGCATGGTTTGA
>NZ_PNCP01000266.1:0-343 GCF_005886115.1 Pseudoalteromonas sp. S4492 | reverse complement strand
GGTTCCAGGTTGACTGGCAATAACTTTCATAAAAATGACAATCATCGAAATGACAATAATATTGTTGTCATGAAGCATCCAGCCCCCCCTGTTTTTGAGCAGCTCGACACTGATTCAGGCAGCTCGGAAAGCTATGATTTTGTTGTTACACCCGACACCAACCTGAACAAACTGGTCTGGCATCTTGGTATTTCGTCACTCGAACAGAACACGTTCGCCAAGACAGAAAAAGAATTTATTCACACTCTCAGGACGGGACGTGCCATTCGAATTCAAGGCCTTGAGTCAAATCCGGAGCTTGCCAGTCAGTTGGAGTCACTCTTCATGTCGCCGCCCAGTCTCT
>NZ_PNCP01000265.1:0-492 GCF_005886115.1 Pseudoalteromonas sp. S4492 | reverse complement strand
TCACATTTAGCGAGAAATATGGCCGTTCTTTCTGAACTTCAGGCCAAGTGATTTATTCTTGGCTAACCTGCTAATGACTGAGAATCTGTCCCAGAAATTCCCTGGTTCGCTCAGACTCTGGACGATTGAAAAACACTTCTGGCGTGGCTTCTTCCACAACCTGTCCCTGATCCATAAAGATCATGCGATCCGCTACGGTTTTTGCAAAACCCATTTCATGGGTCACACAAATCATGGTCATGCCTTCATTGGCCAGTTCAATCATGACATCCAGCACTTCCTTGATCATCTCCGGATCCAATGCCGAAGTAGGCTCATCAAACAGCATGATTTCAGTGTTCATGCAGAGGCTTCGGGCTATCGCCACCCGCTGTTGCTGCCCTCTAGAGAGCTGTCCGGGAACCTTGTCTGCCTGATCCGGGATACGGCCGCGTTCAAGATATTCCATCGCCGTTTTTTCGGCTGCTTTCTGAGCGGTGTTTCTGACCCAGC
>NZ_PNCP01000264.1:0-339 GCF_005886115.1 Pseudoalteromonas sp. S4492 | reverse complement strand
TTATTCCTTCCCAACCTTATCCAAGTCTTATCTAAGTGGAATGTCACATTGGCAGCAGCGCCTTGGTCACTGGCACCTCACACGGCCCACAGTCAGTGCCATAAGGCTCGATAATTGGTGAAGAGCGGCAGGATTGATGAATCTGACAGGGCTCCTGATCATGATGCTGATCATTGAAAGTCTACTAAGAGGTAGCTTTCAGAGAAGAACAACTGCCTGACAACAATTTTCACTGGCAGACTGTCATAACTGTGTCACAATACGCGCCCAGTGAAGCTAACAAGTAAAGCCAAGCTCAGTCTTCAGTCTATGCTTATTAAGTCAATAGCTGGCACCTGA
>NZ_PNCP01000263.1:0-431 GCF_005886115.1 Pseudoalteromonas sp. S4492 | reverse complement strand
AAAGAAGAGGCCGTGAATCTGGTGAAGTTGGCCAGAGAAAGCAGAATCAATGGTGGTATGGCTCTGGAAGTGGATGATGTCGCCAGAAGAAAGGCCATGCTGCAGATTTCTCACAGGCTGAGGTCACTCAGTTTCGGTGACAGTGTTGAAAGTCAGGGATTCTGGTTTCAATGGTTGAAATCCGATGCGAATAAAAAGGATTCCAGGAACAATACAGATGACCGGGTTCTTGGTTATGAGCTGGATGTCAGCGGTATGACACTGGGTCTTGAACAAGAAAGGGATGATTGGATCTACGGAGGCGCAATCACCCTGGCGACCACAGATACCAGAAAGCATCATTCAAATGATACTGCTCAGGCAAACAATTATCAGTTCAGTCTTTATGGTTCCTGGCAGTACAAAGCCTGGTTTTTTGATGGTATCGCCAA
>NZ_PNCP01000262.1:0-397 GCF_005886115.1 Pseudoalteromonas sp. S4492 | reverse complement strand
CCCCCCCCCCACCTCCCCCCCCCCCCACCCACCCCCCCCGCCCCCAACCTCCCCCCGCCACTACACCCCACCCACCCCCCCAACCCCCCCTCCCCCCCCCCCGCGCCTCCCCCCGCCGCCGGCGGCCCTAGTGTTTTGGGGATCGTGAAGAGGGTCTAGGCTCTAGGGCCTAGGCTCTAGCCTCTAGGCTGTAGGCTCTAGGCTCTAGGCTCTAGGCTCTAGTCTCTAAGCTCAAGACTCTAGGGTCTAGTGTATATCTCAGAGGTCGAAGGATCATGAAACAAAAAAATAGGCGCGAGTTGGGGGGTGCGGGGGGGGGGGGGGGGGGGGGGGGGGGGGGGGGGGGGGGGGGGGGGGGGGGGGGGGGGGGGGGGGGGGGGGGGGGGGGGGGGGGGGG
>NZ_PNCP01000261.1:0-277 GCF_005886115.1 Pseudoalteromonas sp. S4492 | reverse complement strand
TGCTGGGAGTATCACTGGCCTTTGGTCTCACTGTCCTTACCATGGCTTATGCTATTGGGCATATTTCCGGATGCCACCTCAATCCAGCGGTTTCTGTCGGTCTATGGGCCGGTGGGCGCTTTCCTGCCAGCCAAGTATTGCCCTACATTGCCGCACAGGTCATTGGTGCCGTGATCGCTGGTGGAGTGCTCTATCTTATTGCCACGGGTCAAGCCAATTTCGACGTCTCGAGGGGATTCGCCTCGAATGGCTATGGCGAGCACTCACCAGGCGGTTA
>NZ_PNCP01000260.1:0-268 GCF_005886115.1 Pseudoalteromonas sp. S4492 | reverse complement strand
AAAGAGAAGTTGTTCTTCCAATGCTTACAAGCATCTTTTATGAGGATGCTGGATCGGCACAGCCAATGATCAGGGGTGCAGGCTTGATGATAAACTCGTAACTCATCGTTTTTGTTATCGTATAACAGTCTTTTTCGAAGACAGTCTACATTATTTTCACATAGTTGATTTATATACAAACCCGAGGGTACTTTTAAAATTGGATCCGGACATATTGTTTCGTGTGCACTGATTGCAATGGAAACAATGACTGAAAAACCAAAAGCAA
>NZ_PNCP01000259.1:0-310 GCF_005886115.1 Pseudoalteromonas sp. S4492 | reverse complement strand
TGTCTGTCATATCCCTTTTTTGTCTTTTCATCATGTGGTACTGCCTCTTGCTGGTTCGTTTATCAATGCCTCCCTGGCACCCTGTTACAGCACTCGGAAAATTCCCTGGTCCGTTCCGGTGTGATAGCTCCGGAAAGCTCCTCGGGTTTCCTGCAACCGGGGAGCTGGGAATAACCCAGAGAGCATACATACAGGGAAAGACTAACGATCTAAGTTCTAACGAAGTTTGATCAGACTGTCGAGAAATCAATCCTAATAAGGATTGAGTTTTTAAATGATTTTGGAATATAGGTTATGAATACGCCTCTTG
>NZ_PNCP01000026.1:0-83436 GCF_005886115.1 Pseudoalteromonas sp. S4492 | reverse complement strand
TTTATATTGTTAAAGAACGTTTGAGATACTTTTGCGTCTCAAGGGCTGTGCATTCTACGCAAGCCGTTGTTTTTGTCAACACTTAATTTTGAGAAAAGTTTATTTTTTCAAAACCCAGTCTTACTTGACTCAACTAACTCGTCGTTTTGCTTTTTTGTAAGCAGTCCGCCGTGTCGGTGGATGCGCATTATAGGGAGATCCGAATTGAGATCAACTGTTTTTTGAAGTTTTTATGAAAAAAATGACTGTTCGCGCAAAATACGAACGAAACGCGCAAAAATAGCACTAAAAAAGGCCCTAAAGGGCCTTTTAACGTTATTTTACTATGAGCTTCCAACCTACTTTTGCTTGTAACTTGGACTCTAGTTGCAGTTCACTGGCCATTAATGGGTGATATTTTAACCAATCGCCATCAAATGTCAGTGTGAGGGTGTTTTCATTAACACTAAGATCTATCGCTGGCAGTACATCATCTTGGCGACGCATTGATAAGATCACGGCGATCCGCACAACTCTTGTTAAACATTCTGCGAGTACTTGATGACAACCTAAGTGAGCAAAGCTGTTTTTAACAAGATCAGCACGATGTTCATTAGCAACAGCTGTGATCAGTTTATGCTCAGATTGTGAGAATCCTGGCATATCTGTGTTTTCTATAATGTAAGCTGTGTGCTTATGATAAAGCTTATACTCTATCAGTAAGCCAATCTCGTGCAGTTTTGCAACCGTTCTTAATAATGCGATTGCGTTATCATCGATTGACTGCCATTGCCCCATGACGCTTTTTGCCAATTGCTCTGCTAGTTGCGCCACACGGCACGCTTGTTTTTGATCAACATGATAGCGATTCATTAAGCCATCAACAGTTCGTTTTCGAATGTCGTGGTTATGAAGCTCTGGCACCATGCTGTATAAAACACCTTCGCGTAATGCGCCGCGAGCAAGACCCATTTGTTTTATATCTAACGATTCAAACAATGCGATCAAAATAGCGAGGCCAGAAACAAACACTAGACGGCGCTCTTCGCTCAAGCCTGCAAGCTCAAGATCAGCAATAGTGTCAAATTGTACTGATTGTTCTTTAATGGCGAGGAGCTTATCGAGCGTTAAAAGCTCATCTTGGTTTTGTGCAACCATGATCTCTTGAATAGCTTGCACAGTACCCGATGCACCGCTCGCTATTTGCCAGCCCGTTGCTTTGTATTCATCAACAATTTCAGCAACCACATCACTAGCCGCTTTAATTGCTGCAGCAAAATTTTCGTTACTGAGTTTTTGATCTTTAAAGTAGCGTTCTAGGAAGGTAACACACCCCATATGCAGACTTTTGTAGTGCAGTGCATCAAAACCTTGGCCGATCACGACTTCAGTACTCGCGCCGCCAATATCGATCACCAGTTGTTTGCCGCTACAAGCTGAGGTATGCGCCACACCTTTATAGATTGTCTTTGCTTCTAACTCACCGCTGATGACATTGATTTTATGACCAAGGATCTGTTCAGCTTTTTGCTTGAATACATCAGCGTTAGTAGCAAGACGTAAGGTTGCGGTCGCAACAATTGTGATGTTTTTCTTTGGTATGTCTTGTAGACGTTCAGCGAACAATGCTAGGCATTCCCAGCCTCGTTGCATAGCTTCTGTACTTAGGACGTTGTTTTCATCAAGTCCTGCAGCAAGCCTTACTTTACGTTTGACTCGACCGATCGTTTGCAGACCGCCAGCAATCGATTTAGCGATCAGCATATGAAAGCTATTTGATCCTAAGTCGATTACTGCATACACATTTTTTTGCGGTTGAAGTTGCCCCACCGTTCAAAAACCTCTAGTTACTACTAAGTCTTCAACAACGGTCGCTTATTACGACCGTGATTTCTGGTAACTATTATTTGGTCGACGTCCGTTGTTATTACGACTACGTGGGCCTGTAGAATAGTTCCGCTTTTTCTGAATAGTAGGCTTAGTTAAATCATCAAGCAATGCACTTTTATCATAATGTGATAATGGAATGCTGTGTTCTATATATTGCTCAATTTCGTGGAGATTATAGGCATACTGTTCACAGGCAAAGCTAATAGCGTGTCCTGAAGCACCAGCACGTCCTGTACGGCCAATACGGTGTACATAGTCTTCACAATCATCTGGCAAATCAAAATTAAATACATGACTTACTTCTGGAATATGCAAACCACGGGCAGCAACGTCGGTTGCTACTAAAAAGTCTAAATCGCCTTTGGTAAATTGAGCCAAAATTGATTGACGTTTTTTCTGATTTACATCACCGGTTAATAACCCAACTCGATGACCATCCGCTTTCATCCATGCATAGACATTCTCACAACTGTGTTTCGTATTTGCAAACACAATTGCTTTCTCTGGCCATTCTTCTTCAATTAAAGTTAACAGTAACTTAATTTTGTCATCTTGTGATGGATGGAACAGCTCTTCCTGAATACGCTTACCTGTTTTTACATCAGGCTCGACTTGTACATGCTCAGGGTTAGTCATATGTTCAAACGCTAATTCCTGCACGCGATAAGACAAGGTTGCAGAAAATAATAGGTTTAAACGCTCAGACGTTTCTGGCATACGTCTAAACATATAACGAATATCTTTTATGAAGCCTAAATCGAACATACGATCTGCTTCATCAAGTACCACAACTTCAATTTCATTCAGGGTGTAACAGCCCTGTTTATAAAGATCGATAAGGCGTCCGGTGGTCCCAATTAAAATATCCACGCCTTTTTCTAGTTGTGCACGTTGTTTTTCGTAATCTTCGCCACCATATACTAAACCTAAGTTAAGATTACAGTGTGGCGCTAAAATTTTTGCATCTTTGTGTATCTGAATCGCCAGCTCCCTTGTTGGGGCCATGATCAGGGCTCTTGGATGTTTACTAGGTGCTTTGCTAGATTGTAATAACCGATGGCACGTGGCAGTTAAAAACGCCAACGTTTTGCCCGTACCCGTTTGTGCTTGGCCCGCAATATCGCGGCCTTCACAAATAAAAGGTAGGCATTTCGCTTGAATGGGTGTGCAATATTCAAACCCATTTTCGGTTAAACCGGCAACCACTTCCGGTGCGATAGCAAAGTCTGAAAACTTTTTATCGGTCAAATGTGTCTTAGTCATAGCGTTTAAGCATAACGTTTAAACTTGCAATAAGAAACAAGAGTGTTTAAATACGCATTAAATATTTCGCCTAACTAATCGGAGATCGCAATGAGCGAGAAAATTATTCAATTAACTGACGATAGCTTTGAAGCTGACGTACTACAATCAGACAAACCTGTACTTGTTGATTTTTGGGCTGAATGGTGCGGACCTTGTAAAATGATCGCCCCTATTCTTGACGAAGTAGCTGGCGAGTTTGATGGCCGTGTTACAGTTGCAAAACTTAACATCGACCAAAACGCGGGCACACCACCTAAGTTTGGTATCCGTGGTATCCCTACATTACTTCTTTTCAAAGATGGCCAAGTTGCAGCAACTAAAGTTGGTGCTCTTTCTAAGACTCAATTAGTAGAGTTTTTAGAAAACAACATCTAATGAAAATATAAAAAAAGGGCTTTTTGCCCTTTTTTTAGCTTTATTTTGTTTAAAGACTGGACGCCTTGCTAGTGACCTGCTAGTTTATAAAGCCAACTAATCCTTAGTTATACCAACAAACCTCACTCATGTATCTAACGATGATTTTGAGTATGACAATTGTAATAAAGAACCCACCAATATGCATTTACGCGAATTAAAAGACAAGTCTATCAAAGAGCTTGTAAACTTAGCTGAGTCCATGGGGCTCGAAAACGTAGCCCGTTTAAGAAAACAAGACATTATTTTCGCCATTTTGAAAGCGCACGCTAAAAGCGGTGAAAACATCTATGGCGGCGGTGTTTTAGAAATCTTACAAGATGGTTTTGGTTTCTTAAGATCATCAGAAGCATCTTACTTAGCCGGTCCAGATGATATTTATGTATCACCGAGTCAAATCCGTCGATTCAGCATGCGTACTGGTGACTCTATTTCAGGTCTTATTCGTCCACCTAAAGACGGTGAACGTTACTTCGCATTATTAAAAGTAAATGAAGTAAACTTCGACAAACCTGAAAACTCTCGCACAAAAATTCTTTTTGAAAACCTTACCCCACTTCACGCAAACGAACGTTTACGTATGGAACGTGGTAACGGTAGTACTGAAGATATCACAGCACGTGTACTTGATTTAGCCTCACCAATTGGTAAAGGCCAACGTGCGCTAATCGTTGCTCCGCCAAAAGCGGGTAAAACGATGCTACTGCAAAACATTGCACAATCAATTAGCTACAACCAGCCTGATTGTGAGCTTATGGTTCTTCTTATCGACGAGCGTCCAGAAGAAGTAACAGAGATGCAGCGTCTTGTTAAAGGTGAAGTAATTGCTTCAACATTTGATGAGCCAGCGAGTCGTCACGTTCAAGTTGCTGAAATGGTAATTGAAAAAGCGAAGCGCCTTGTTGAGCACAAAAAAGATGTGGTTATCTTACTTGATTCAATCACGCGTCTTGCTCGTGCTTACAATACCGTTATCCCTTCATCAGGTAAGGTACTAACTGGTGGTGTTGATGCAAACGCTTTACACAAACCAAAACGTTTCTTTGGTGCGGCGCGTAACGTAGAAGAAGGCGGTAGCTTAACAATTATTGCAACAGCCCTAATCGATACGGGTTCGAAGATGGACGAAGTTATCTACGAAGAGTTCAAAGGTACTGGTAACATGGAATTACACTTAAATCGTAAGATTGCTGAAAAGCGTGTATTCCCAGCGATTGATTTTAACCGCTCAGGTACGCGTCGCGAAGAGTTACTCACTAAACCTGATGAACTTCAGAAGATGTGGATCTTACGTAAGATCGTTCATGAGATGTCAGAAATTGATGCCATGGAATTCTTAATTGATAAGCTTTCAATGAGCAAAACCAATGATGAATTCTTTGAC
This sequence comes from Pseudoalteromonas sp. S4492, assembly GCF_005886115.1. NCBI lineage: Bacteria > Pseudomonadati > Pseudomonadota > Gammaproteobacteria > Alteromonadales > Pseudoalteromonadaceae > Pseudoalteromonas > Pseudoalteromonas sp. S4492. Next base: position 78,464 of record NZ_PNCP01000026.1, on the reverse strand, counting down.
TCAATGAAACGTCAGTAACTATTACTAGTTTTTAAAAAATGCCTGTTTAATACAGGCATTTTTTTTGCGTAAAACTAAGGACATAACACCTTAATAGTTATACTTTTACAGAATAAGTTTATTGGTAATAAATAGAAATTTGTTCTATACATTATAGGATTAAAAGGTAAGGATCCCCTCAATGACTCGCATTAAAGTAGCTGTAGCTCTATTCTTAATAAGCTTACTTAGTTGTATTGCTAGTTTTACCGTATTTGAATTATCTGCAACAGCAATGGCTGTATTTGCGCTTATTGTTGTCGTTCCTTGGCTTACTATTATTGCTTACGTTTATACTACTGAGCATAAGCAACAGGATCACTTAAGTTATTTTGTTTCTAATATTACTTCTGAGCAAGGCATCGATTTCACTTTTCGTTTTGACGAAAATGATCGTCAATTACCGCAAGCTTGTCATGCCCTCAATGCCAGTTTGACGATGGTTGAACACATGCTTGGCGAAATATATTCGTCATCTGCCCGCTTATTACCTATGGCCGATGCACTGCGTGACACGTATGCATCAATGACTCAAAAAGCCACCATACAAGATGCTCATGGTATTGATTTAGCGGATACCATTACCCGTACGATTGAAGTATCGAAAGAGTTAGATAGAAGCCTTGAACAAATTTTTAATTCAGTATCTGATGCCACCCGTTCTGTACAACAAACCCGTTTAGACACAGATAAAAGCCAGGCGAGTCTTATCAAGCTTGCCGATAATATCAATCTAACGAGTGAGCAGATTATTTTACTTAAACAAGATAGTGATGCGATTGGCTCCGTCATTGATGTCATAAATAGTATTGCCGAACAAACTAACTTACTTGCGCTAAATGCTGCCATTGAAGCTGCACGAGCTGGCGAGCAAGGGCGTGGCTTTGCGGTAGTCGCTGATGAAGTAAGAAATCTGGCTGCCCGCACCAGTAAATCAACACAAGAAGTGCGTGAGATGGTAGCTAAAATCCAGCACAGTACTGAACAAGCATATCAATTAATGCAAACGGCACTAAAAGAAACCGAGCGTACGGTTGAGTTGTCTGAGGCTTCAACCAAAGAAACCAATAAAATTGAACAAGCAATGCTTGAAATTAATGCGTTTTCTGAGAGTGTTCATGAGCAGGTGGCGATGCAAAGCCAAATGTCGGATGAAGCCCAAGCAAGTATTGATGCGATGGTGGAGCTCAACTCTGATGCACTTTCAAGTTCACAAATACAGGCTGTATCGAGTAAAGACTTGGTTCGCCTTGCCCACACCATAGACGATAAGCTGTCGATGTTTCATATCACGCCACCCGAAACCGATCACGAACAGCGAATTGACCGCTCTCGTTTCGATACCAATCAAGAAATTGAAAAAATTCAAGACGGTGATATTGAACTGTTTTGATCAACCGAAGCATTATGTAGTTGCTCAAGTAGTTGAGCAACTAAACCTGTTAAATCGGTAAGTTTGTCTTGCTTTAACGCCGACTCAAGCGCCATAGCACTCATTGCAACATCATCTAGTGCAAACATTTTAGCCGCACCGCCAATTCGGTGAGCATCTTGCTGTAAGTTAAACAACTCATGAGCTGCAAAGTGCTGTTGTATCAATACGCTTTCATGCTCGAAGCTATTAATAAAGCTTGCCACTAAGTCGCTCATATCATGCTGAGACTTAGTTGTTGCCCCATCCTTTTTACAATGCTTAGCTAGTTGCGTGTAAAATACTTTTTTATCAATCGGTTTGGCTAAATATCCTGTAAAGCCGGCTTCGAGGTAGCTGTCAATTTCATGGCTAATTGCATTAGCTGTTAATGCATAGACAGGCTGAGTAAAGCCACATTCTTGTAATAGCTTGAGCGCCTGTAAGCCATCCAATACTGGCATTTGAATATCCAGCAGCACCACATCTGGGAATTCCTTGAGGCACTGCTCAACAGCTTGCTCACCATTTTCAACCGCAATCACCTCAAGGCCCATCGACTCTAAATAACGAGAAATTAAACGGCGGTTATCTGGGTGATCTTCAGCAAGTAACACTTTACCTGATAAACCTTTTGTCACTGGCTGCACATACTTTGTAAGCTCAACAGTTTCAGAGCTTGGCGTATGCTCTTTACACGGCAAGTAAAACGAAAATATGCTGCCTTTATTTAGTTCACTTTCAACACTAATATAGCCACCCATCATCATCGCAAGTTGTTGTGATAGGCTTAAGCCAAGCCCGGTCCCACCAAAGCGACGGCTGATGCTGTTGTCGCCTTGCCTAAAACATTCAAATATTTGCTTAAGCTGCTCGGCGTTCATACCAATGCCCGTATCAGCGACACGAAACCAGACGCCTTGCTCTACTTGAGAGACTTTTAACTCTACTTCACCTTGATTGGTAAATTTAATTGCATTAGCACATAGGTTGATAAGTATTTGTTTAATGCGGGTAAAGTCGAGTTGACTGTAAAACTGCTCACCCAACTCATTGTGAAAAGCAAAGTTCAGCCCTTTATCTTTAGCCTGACCACTGAGCATGGAGTGGACGTCAGTAAGTAATCGAACTAGATCACCTTCTTTTAGGCTTAACTCAAGCTTATTAGCCTCAATTTTACTAATATCGAGTACATCGTTAATCAGTTCTTTCAAGTGATCACTTTGTTTTTGAATAACCGCAAGCTCATCGTTTAACTGCTCTGGTTTATAAAAACCATTCATTAAATTATCGGTTTGCCCCAAAATTGCGGTTAAAGGTGTACGGATTTCATGGCTGATATTTGCTAAAAACTGACTTTTAATTTCGTTAGCACTACGTAATTGCTCTGCGGTTTCTTCAAGCTCTTTGGTGCGTTTCGCGACCATTAACGAAAGTTGCTCTTTGGCACCTTTTTCTATACTACGGCGATAAATAGTAATCCCCGTTACCACTATCATCACAAACAAAATAAATAACATAATGCCCAACTGGCGCTGTTTAGACATTTCGAGCTCTTGCACATGTTGTAGCTGCTTTAGCTCAACAATTTCTTGATTAAGCTGACTTGCTTGAATTTGACTTTGCAGCTCACCCATCGACTTTAATAATTGTAAGCTTTGCTCGCTTTTGAATGAACGTACAAACTGATCAAAACTAGCAACGGCCCCTGCATAATCTCCTTTGCCAGATTTAATTAAGGCCATCATTCCTGCGCCGTCTTGTACTCTCAAATCATCTTTATATTGTTTAGCCATAAAGACCGACGTAGTCAGAGTTGCTTCAGCTTCAGCGAGCTTTCCTTGTAATAACTCGATTTTTGCTTGCGATAATAAACCGGCAAGCTCTAACGTTTTATTATCAATTTGTTTTGCAAATTCAACAGCTTTCTCTGCGTGGCTTAAGGCAAGTTCTAAATCACCAGTGCGCAGATAAACATTGGCTATGTTTGCGTGGCGCGACGAAAGAAAATAAGCATTATTTGTCTCTTGGTAGTATCGCAAAGCTCGCTGATAGTAATGCAAAGACAGCTGATATTGACCAAGCTCAGAGTACGCAACGCCAATATTGCCATAGGATTGAGCAACGCCGTCTTCATCCCCTAATTTTTGGAAAATCTCTAGCGTTTCTCTATACATATCAAGCGCAATGTCATAGCTCGACAAACGAATATAAATACCCGCTATGTTGTGTAAGATATCTGCTTTATCTTGTTCACTGCCATGCTCTTCGTATATGTCTTTCGCTTCTTTGTAATACTTAAGCGCTTGATCCATATTGAACATATCAAAATAAGCAAGGCCAATATTACTAAGTAAGTTCGCTTCGGCAATTGGCTCTGGTAGCTTTTTCGCAACGCTTAATGCCTCACTGTAAGCAAGCACAGCTTGTTGCATCAAACCTTGATAATAGTAAGTAACCCCTTGCATTTTTAAACTACGAAAATACCGTTTTGGGGTTGCAGCAAAGCTTGTCGATTGCTCTGCCAATTGGTAGTTCTTTACAGCCGCCGAAAAATTGCCCTTATCAAGCGCAAAATCCGCAAGTTGCAGGTATATATCGAGCCTTTGTTCTTGGTTAGTTGAATCTTGCTTAAGCAGTTTTTTGGCAAGCTGTTGCTTTTCTTGCCACTGCTCGGATTCACTAAATTGTTTGAATAATGAAGAAATAGCAAAACTTGGCTGCGAAAAGAGTACACTGCAGCCGATCAGGATGGCTGTAAGCAAGCTAATACGCAGTGATGTGAACATATGACGAAATCCCTTAATATCAACTTAGCCTGAAGATGCAGTTAGTAAGCTTGGCTAAAAGTATTCCCTAGTATCTAAAAAACAATAGCGTAGTTTCATAAAAGCAGCTGTGATAGCGTATACCACTGTAGATTACACTAAAGATAGGCTTACGAACAATGGTTAACCCACTGATTGATGAGATTTTTTACCTTCTTTTGGAACAACCAACGTGGAAGGTTCATACGCTTGCCAGCGCTCTCAGTGAATCAGGAAAAATTGAACCATTAGACGCTGACCCACAAAAAGATCTGTTTAAACGCAACTTTTTAGTTATGAATGGCCTTTATCAGCTGCAAACACAACTCGCACCAGAGCAACAACTACAAATTGCCTCATTACATATTGAGCTTGTTAATGAGCAAATAAGTAATGCATTAGAAAGTCACGATCCGCTACGGGATTACTATTTAGATTGGCAAAACTTTGATACAAGCAGCGAAGAAATTGATGCGTTATTAACTGATTTTTGGCAGCGTTTTTCGTCATTTAGCCAAAAAAAGGGCATTCACCCGTTATCTCAGCAACAGCTATTAGACTTACAGCAGGCGTGGCAACTACCGGTGGGGTTTTCTTTAAAAGAGTTACAGAAACGCTGGCGGCAGCTCGCATTAAAACATCACCCAGACCGCCAAGGCTGTGCAATTGAGTTTAAGAAAATACAACTCGAATATGAGCAACTTAAAGCAAGCTGCTCATAATTTACCAATTTATCTGCTCAAACGTCGTGCGCGAATCTTACGCTTTTTAATATTACCTTCAGTTAATTTACGTAGCGCAGGTTTTGCAGCAGCTCGCTCTACAGCAATAAAGGCAACATTATCAAGCACATTAATTTTACCTACTTGATGACCAGCAATACCTTCTTTACCCGTTAATGCGCCTAAAATATCACCAGCACGAATTTTTTGCTTCTTGCCAGCATCAATCATAATGGTTGCCATGGTTGGCTTATAAGCGGGCTTTTCTAGCAAGCTAAATGGCGGAATTGGTTCCGGGTCAAAGTCACGCTCGTAGTGGTCGCCAATTTGTGCCACTTTAAATTGCTCAGCTTCACCATAAATAGAGCATGCAATACCCTTTTTACCTGCTCGACCGGTACGACCAACACGATGTACATGGGTTTGTGGGTCATGTGCAAGGTGATAGTTCACTACCATGTCCATATCGTTGATATCTAAGCCGCGTGCGGCAACATCCGTTGCAACCAGAATACAGGCGCTTTTATTAGCAAAGCGAATTAAAGTGCGCTCACGTTCACGCTGATCTAAATCACCGTGTAAGGCAACTGCACTAAAACCCTCAGCATAAAGATCATCACAAATCTGTTGTGTTTCAACTTTGGTGTTACAAAAAACCACACAGCTTTCTGGTTGGAACTTCAGTAGCAACAGCTTCAATGTATTAAAGCGCTGTTTGTTGTTATCAAGCTTGTAAAAGTATTGTTTGATTGTGCTCTTTGTTTGTTCTTCTTCAACCTTAATCATTTCTGGATTGCTAAGCACTCGCTCTGCAATCGCTGCAATTGATTTTGGATAAGTCGCACTGAACAATAATGTTTGGCGTTGGTTAGGAATGCACTCAACAATAGCATCAAGGGTATCCTGAAAACCCATGTCTAGCATTTGATCAGCTTCGTCTAACACTAAAGTCTCGACATCATCTAAGCGCAATGTGCCTTTGCGAATATGGTCATCAACACGACCAGGCGTGCCAACAATGATATGCGCACCATGTTCTAGTGAGCCAATTTGTGGACCAATAGACACCCCTCCACATAAGGTTAAAACTTTAATATTGTGAATGCCACGGGCAAGCTTACGAACTTCTTCAGCAACTTGCTCTGCTAACTCTCGGGTTGGACATAAAATGAGAGACTGAATACGAAACCTTTTCACATTTAACTTAGCCAATACACCTAGACTAAACGCAGCCGTTTTACCCGACCCGGTTTTGGCTTGGGCAATAATATCTTTGCCTTGCAAGATCACTGGCAAACTTTGCGCTTGCACAGGCGTCATTTGCGTATAACCTAAAGTTGATAAGTTATCGGTTAACTCTTGCGGCAAAGCCAAAGATGAAAAAGCAGTAGCAGTCACAGTAATATTCCAAACTTGATAATTGAGGGACATCCTCGAAGATGTTGTGGATCATAGCAGAGAATGTACTGTTTCTCTAAACGAAAACACTGTTCGACTCGTTTAATTCATATTTAGTTACAGTTTGACGCTTTCTAACTCTCTGCATTTGTTCTAGTTTATTGATAGCAATATTCAGGAAGAAACGATGCTTCTATTTAATACCGCACCCGCTGATGTTTTTTATAAAAAACAAAAAACGTGTCCACATTGTCATAGTGAACATTATTCTTTAAGCAATCACAGTAGAGTGTTGCGCTTTACCATTTTGCCCATCATGCCACTCTCTATTAATTATCAAAGGCAATGCGATGACTGTGGCTATGTTACTCCTGCACCTTGGTATTCCCTGCCAGCTCTAGAATTAGCCTCATTTATAAAATACTTTATTGGTCTATTCATCATCGTTTACCTATTCACAAAGGCATTACTTGGTGCGAATGAACAAACTGAGAACGAGCAAACTTACCTAAGCGAGCCTAAGTTATTTGATACCTATTTTGTGTATTCAGATAAATTCACTGGTAAGCCAAAACGTATTAACAATTTGAAAGTGGCACAACTCGTTGAGTTTGACGATAAGAGCATGACATTTAGAATTGCTAACTACACATACAAATACAACAAAGACATCGAGATTGCGATGCGCACCAGTCTGTTAGTGCAAGATGATTACTTTTCTAGTAAAACTCTAACCTTCAGTAAACAACAAATTAAACAGCTGTATGATGACGGCAGCATATATAAAATCATGCGACCTGAGCTTTATAGCTTATTCGGTGGTTTTGTGATGCACCCACCAAGACCCAAACCCTTATACGCAGGTGTGAAGTTAGATAAGTACAATCAACAAGGCATTACTTACTTCAAAGATGGCTTATACAAAGAAGCACTGAATAGCTTTACGCTGTCAGCTGAAGGTGGCTATTCATGGGGACAATTAAACTTAGGTCAGATGTATCGTGACGGCCAAGGCACAGAAATCAATAACGAAAAAGCAGCTTATTGGCTTAACAAAGCCACCTTACAAGGGAATCCGAAAGCGAAGATTGAACTTGCAGAGCTATGTTTGAGTTACGATTGTAGTAAATTAGACACTCAATAACCAATTATCCATAAACATCACTCAGAAGAAACCAAGCTAATAATATGACTCTCGCTATTTACTTTACTTTTGTTATGTTATAACATTTTTACGTGGCGCAGTATTTATATTATTTTGTTGGTTTTATAAATGCGTGTTAGCAAAAGCAGAGTCACTCTCCCTACTCTGTTTTAAATTGCAACTGGGCTGCATTGCTTAATGAACGAATCGTCTTTTGAGTTTGTATAACTTGAAGGAAGACCTTGCACACTAGCACGCTTACGTTCCCGTGCTAAATCTTTGCCGGCGAGGTATCTCGCCGGCATTTTTCTTTTAAAGTTTTAAATGGTCTTCTAAGAAAGCCAGTACTTTTTTATAGTAAAGAGTGCGGTGCTCTTCTTTATAAAAACCGTGGCCTTCATCATCTAGAATAGTAATTTCATATGGGTGCTTAGCTTTTTTCAACGCAGCTTCTAATGATTCTGCTTGCTCAATTGGGGCACGTTCGTCTTCACCACCATGCACAATAAGTACAGGCGCTTTTAGCTTATCAATGTTGTAAACCGGCGAGAATGCTTTTAACTCAGCCTCATCAGTACCAATCACTGTTTTTAGGTAATTAACTCCATAGCTTCGGGCTTGCGTGTCACCCTCTTCATACATAAGAGGCAAGTCGTAAACCCCCATCAGACCTATTGCACACTTGAACATATCCGGCTCGATAATCGCGCTTTGTAATGCAGAGTAACCACCGAAGCTGGCTCCCATAATACAAATATTATCTTTATCAACTGTGCCGTCATTAATTAACAGTTTTACACCATCAATAATATCGTGCTGAATATTTTGTCCCCACTGGCGATAGCCAGCTTCTCTAAAATTCTGTCCAAAACCTGGTGAACCACGAAAATTCACCTTAAGCACTGCCATACCTCTATTAGCTAGCATTTGCGCTTCTGGATCGTAACCCCAATAATCTCTTGCTTGGTAAGGACCACCATGTGGCATAACAACGAGTGGTAAGTTTTTCTCAGCTTTGCCATTTGGCACAGTTAAATAAGCAAGAATTGTTAATCCATCGCGGCTTTTAAAACGCAGTGGTGTGGTTTGCGCCATATCATCTTGGTTTATCCAACCACGCGCAGAAAATAGCACTCTTAACTTATTCTTCTTTGCGTCATACAGATAATATTGCCCAGGGTTTATATCACTTGATGCAAAAATAATATTTTTTGAATCGTCTTCGGTACTGCTGACTAGCTGCACTTGACTACCAGGTAATGCACCTAACATATCTTTAAGACGCTGAGACTTTACTGAGCTACTATCTACAAAAGAGTAGCTTGGATAGTCAGCCTCCGTTTCTATTGCAAATAACTCTTTAGTAACTTCATCAACCCAAATATGTGATGGTGACACATGCTTATCTTGGAAGATTTTCGTTACTTCTTTGGTTTTTAGGTTAATTTTAATCAGGCTTTCTGCTTCGCCACCCTTTGATGCGGTGGCATATACAGACTCACCTGATTTATCAAATGCCTTTAATGAAATATCGGTGTAATCAATACCTTCTAAATCAAGCTCTTTCCAAAAACCGCCCTCAGGCTCTCGAACATGAAGTGTCGCATTGAGGTAATCGTCACTTGATACAGCGATACGAACGTTACCATCATGGTCTGTTAGAAATTCACCCATTGGTGCAGGTGATCGCGTAATTAAAGTGCGCAGACCGCGATATACATCGACTTCATAAACAACGGTAGTTGGCTCATTGGTTGCAGTCCATGGGTAAGTGACAACCAAAACTTTTTTATCATCATGAAGTAAGGGATCTAAAAGATATGAAGTCCCCTCTACAGGTGTTTGTTTTTTTAACCGAGTACCTGTTTGCTGTTCACCATGATAACCAATTACGTATGCGCCACGGCTACCATCAGCGTTAACAGCAAATAACTCACCATAATAAATAGGAGTATCTTGCCAGCCTTTTAAATACTCTTTTTCAAGAATAACACGTTCGTTGTTAACCCAGTGGTATTCGCCAACCTGTGCATTACCCGGAAAAGCAACCGCATGGGTTACGGCAAACTTGGTTGTATCAACAATAATGAGTGAATTTTTACCTTCGTGCTTTTTAATAGCAGCAACGTAATTGCCATCAGGAGAGATGGTTACACGACTAAAGTCATTGCCTTTACTAAAATCTTCTACCGATAATTTTGCAGATTTAGCGAAACTGGTAAATGACAGCGTAAATAACGCTAGCCCCAGCATAAAAGTGAGGTATCGAGACATGATTAACTCCATTTAACGATTTAATTGTTATTTTTAGCTGAGCAATAATAAAGCAAAGACCCTATTTAAGCTACAATAAATTAACAAACCCGAGTTAACAAATGCTATTTATCGACGAATTTTATGCCAAAGTTCAACCACTAATACGACGATCACGCCGGCAACAACGCCCAATAAACCATCAAATATAATTGGCGTAGCCAGCTCACCGGTTTTACCAAGTAAACCCGTTACAAACTCAGTGCTAACCTGCTGGGCGTGATGCAAAACAGGGATCCCATGTACCAATATACCTCCGCCAACTAAGAACATAGCAACCGTTCCTGCAAAGGCTAAAAAGCGCATTAACTTAGGCGCTGCAGCAAGTAAAAACTTACCTACGAGCTCTTTAAACTTACCGCCACTTTGCTGCGCTTTTTGCAGTAAATACAAACCAGCATCATCAAGTTTAACAATCCCTGCAACTAACCCATACACGCCAATGGTCATAATAATTGCGATTACACTGAGCACTAAAGCTTGATTAACCAGCGTTGCGCCAGCAACCGTGCCTAGCGTTATCACGATGATTTCTGCTGAGAGGATAAAATCAGTGCGGATCGCCCCTTTCACTTTTTGCTTTTCGTATTCTTGTAAGTCTTGTTGTTCAACCACACTTTCATCTTCTTGTTGAGCGTGACCAAACAGTTTTTCGATAATTTTCTCTGCACCTTCAAAGCACAAAAACAGGCCGCCAACCATTAACAGCGGAGTGATTAACCAAGGCAACCAAACACTAATCAATAACGCTGCGGGCACTAAGATGGCTTTGTTAATAAACGAGCCTTTTGCTACAGCCCAAACCACTGGTAACTCTCTATCGGCAGTTACCCCTGTGACTTGCTGGGCATTGAGAGCGAGGTCATCACCTAATACCCCTGCTGTTTTTTTTGTTGCGACTTTACTCATCGTCGCAATGTCGTCTAAAAGTGTTGTAATATCATCAAGTAAGGTTAGTAAATTTGTGCCTGCCATGGTGGTTCCTTGCCCATTAAATACACTATCAACATAACTTATCCTGCCATTTTCACCAACGGTTAATTTTTCTTTGTTAGGCTTATAGCTCATTCAAAAATAGAGGTGTTTCTATGATTAAACCACTTCTCTCGGGACTCGCTTTAGTTACCTTGTGCGCGTGTGCTGAGCAAAGTGCACCGAGCAATTATCTGTGCGATGAGACCCTTAGCGCCAGTATCGTTGAATACAGTGATGATGAAGCCAGACTGACATTTAAGGACGCTGAATTTTCACTCAATCGCCAAGTAAGCGGCTCAGGGGTTAAATACAGTGCAGATAATGTACTGTTTTGGTCAAAAGGCGATGAGGCCATGCTGATTTTAAAAGGTAAAAAGTACCAATGTAGCTTAACAAAGTAAGAGTAAATGCTTTCGTGGCTAAATTAGCTTAATCAGTGGTTTTGAGTATAATAGCGACAGTTTATTCAGCGTTTAAGCGGCTATAATGAAATACAAAGATCTTCGCGAATTTATCGAGTTATTAGAACAAAAAGGTGAATTAAAACGGATCAAACAAGAAATTGATCCTTACCTTGAAATGACCGAAATTGCCGACCGCACGTTACGTGCCGAAGGCCCTGCTCTGTTATTCGAAAACCCTAAAGGTCACACCATTCCCGTTCTTGCTAACCTTTTTGGTACGCCCAAACGTGTAGCTATGGGTATGGGCCAAGATGATGTCAGTGAACTGCGCGAAGTCGGTAAGTTATTAGCTTTTCTAAAAGAGCCTGAGCCACCAAAAGGTATTAAAGAGGCACTAGGGCAAATCCCAGTATTCAAGCAAGTATTGAATATGCCTGCAAAAGAAGTAAAAAAAGCACCTTGTCAGCAAGTGATACTTGAAGGCGATGATGTTGACTTAACGAAGTTACCTATCCAACATTGCTGGCCGGGTGATGCAGCTCCTTTGATTACATGGGGCCTAACGGTTACTAAAGGGCCTTATAAAAAGCGCCAAAACTTAGGTATTTACCGTCAGCAGCTACTGGGTAAAAACAAAATTATTATGCGTTGGTTATCGCATCGCGGTGGCGCATTAGATTTTCGTGAATGGTGTAAAGAGCACCCAGGTGAACCCTACCCTGTATCAGTGGCATTAGGTGCTGATCCTGCGACAATCTTAGGCGCTGTAACACCCGTCCCTGATACCCTAAGCGAATATGCGTTTGCTGGTTTACTACGCGGTAGTAAAACTGAAGTCGTAAAATCGATTTCAAATGACCTACAAGTGCCTGCTACTGCTGAGTTCGTGCTTGAAGGTTATATTATGCCGGATGAAACAGCACCAGAAGGCCCTTATGGCGATCACACCGGTTACTACAACGAAGTAGACGAGTTTCCGGTGATGACGGTGACTCATATTACACATCGTGAAAACCCAATTTATCACAGCACTTATACTGGCCGTCCACCAGATGAGCCAGCAGTACTCGGGGTTGCATTGAACGAAGTGTTCGTACCAATTCTGCAAAAGCAATTCCCTGAAATTGTAGATTTTTATCTGCCACCTGAAGGCTGTTCTTATCGTATGGCTGTGGTCACCATGAAAAAACAATACCCGGGTCATGCTAAGCGCGTAATGATGGGGGTGTGGTCTTTCTTGCGCCAATTCATGTATACCAAGTTCGTGATTGTTTGCGATGATGATGTAAACGCACGCGACTGGAACGACGTAATTTGGGCCATTACCACACGTATGGACCCTGCTCGCGATACGACGATGATCGAAAACACGCCAATTGATTATTTAGATTTTGCATCGCCAGTTTCTGGCCTTGGTTCAAAAATGGGCATGGATGCGACTAATAAATGGCCTGGCGAAACAGATCGTGAATGGGGTGAGCCCATTGTCATGGATCCAAAAATCAAAGAACGTGTTGATGAATTATGGGACAGCTTAGATATTCTCTAGGCTGTGACTATGTTAAACTGCTCAAAATTTAACGGTTATGAGTGCGATTCATAACCGAATTTGCTTCTGTGCTTATAAAGGTAAACTATGCAAACATTACTCGCTGACGTTGTTGCGATCAGCCCGCTTACAGACCACGTACATAAGGTCATTTTGAAACCACAGCAACCTGTGTCATTCGAGGCAGGCCAATATATGCAACTTGTATTAGGCGAAAAAGATAAGCGCGCCTTTTCTATTGCAAGCCGCCCATCACAAACTGAGCAAATTGAACTACACATTGGTGCCGCGGGTGCTGATTCGTATGCGATGCAAGCGCTTGATCATTTACGTCAAGCACATACAGAGCAACAGCAAGTTAATGTTGAAGTAGGTTTAGGCGTATCACAGCTGCGAGTTGAGGGTGAGCGCCCAATTATTCTACTCGCTGGCGGTACTGGCTTCTCTTACGCTAAATCAATGGCTGATCACCTTGCTGAAATTGGCTGTGAGCGTCCTGTATTATTTTACTGGGGTGTACGTGAGCAAGCTGCACTTTATGCTCATGATGAAATGCAAGCATGGGCAAACAGCAACCCACATTTCCAATATATTCCTGTGGTTGAAAATGCACCGCAAAGCTGGACTGGCAAAACCGGTTACGTCCACAAAGCCGTTATGGAAGATATCGTGTCTTTAGAACCATACGATATTTACATGGCAGGCCGCTTCGACATGATTGGCGTGGTTCGCGATGATTTTATTAATCATGGTGCGGTACGTGAGAACATGTACGCCGATGCATTTGCATTCATTAAATAACTTACTCATACAGGTTATTTTTAAGGCATCCAATTGGATGCCTTTTTTATTTGTTTTACCTATCGCCTTAATCCATCTAAACGATTTCACAAACTGCATTTCCTTGACCATACTCTGATTAGAATAACGATGGGGAGAGACCCAAATGCTAAATACAAAAGTACAAGATTTTATGCAACGTAAGTTGCCACACATTACGCCTGAAACTGAAATGACCACCGCAATTAGCGAGCTACAAAAGTTTAAATTATTGGGCGCACCGGTATTTGATGATAACAAAAGCCTAGTCGGCTTTATTTCTGAACAAGAGCTGCTGCAGCCGCTTATGCAAAACAGTTATTTCTGCGATGGCGTGGTAAAGGTAAAACAACTCATGCGCACCGATGTTGTTACCGTGAGTAGCGATCAAAATATCATTGAGTTGGCTGATGCCATGAAAACGGGTAAGCCAAAGAATTACCCAGTTATCGAGGGTGGTAAGGTTGTTGGCATGATCAGCCGAGGTGACGTGCTCAAGGCATTATATGAAAACTACGTTTCATGCCAAGAGCACCAAGTATAGGATGACGAGTTAGCTGCTTAACGATTAGCAGCTAACTGTTTTAAAGCCGCTTTATCAGCATCGCTTAAATAAGCAATTTCAAGCGCATTAGCTTGCGCTTTTTCCATATCGGCTGGGCTTAAACCTGCCGCAGGTGCTGCTACTTGATACTCATAGGCTATTTCAATACCTTCAACTGCCGGATCATCGGTATTAATTGATGCCAAAATACCATGGTCTAAAAAGGTTTTTAACGGGTGTTTAGCAAGCTCAGCAACAGTACTAGTTTGGATGTTACTGGTTAAGCAAGACTCGATACCAATGCGCTTATCACGTAAATAATCCATTAGCGCAGTATCTTCAATCGCTTTTACACCATGACCAATACGCGTTGCACCAAGCTCGTTAATTGCTTGCCAAATACTTTCGCTGCCTCGCGCTTCACCTGCATGAATAGTGGCTGCTAAGTATGCATCGTGTACTTGCTTAAAGTGATCAACAAATAACTCGCCCGGAAAGCCAATTTCATCGCCAGCTAAATCAACCGCAACTAAATCATTTTTAAAAGCTAGTAGCGCATCAAGCTCTTGCTGACAGATTTTAGTGCCATATGTACGCGACATAATGCCGATTAAGTTGGCTTTGATTGGCGCGTTTTGACACGCACTTTTAACACCATCAACCACCGCTTCGACAACACCTTGCGGATGTAGGCCTTGGCTTTGCGCCATATAATATGGACTAAAACGAAGCTCAACGTAATCGAGGTTTTGGGCAATCGCATCTTCAACATTTTCGATAGCAATACGACGACAAGCATCGTAATCACCCAGTACTTTTACACCCCAATCTAGCTTTTGTAAAAACGCCACTAAATTTGGCTCAGGGTCGATAACCTGTACGTGCGGAATAAGCGCTTCAATGTTATCAGCAGGTAATTCAAGATTAAACTGACGACCAAGGTCTAAGATCGTTTGTGGGCGAACATTACCATCTAGATGACGGTGAATATCAAGCAAAGGGAGTTTGTTATTGATCATAATTAGCACTCAGGTTCAGTAAATTTGCGCGGATCATACGTACCCACGGCGATATTTCAAGTTTAGATGATTTTATTTACTTTTTTGAGGTCAAATGTCTGCTTTAATGGCTGCTATCATTATGCAAAAAATGCCACAAGGTTTTAAAAAGTTTATCAGCATCAATTGGTTTAGTTAAATAACCATTCATACCACTGGCTAAGCCTTTCTTAAGGTCATCATCATGGGCATTTGCCGATAAGCCAATGATCGGTAAATCGGTTATCAGTAATTCATTGCGAATAACCTTGGTCGCTTGTAAGCCATCCATATTCGGCATTTGAATATCCATGAGCACAAGGTCATAGCTTTTTTCACTGATCATCTTAATAGCCTCATGGCCATCTTTCGCGATATCAGGTTGGCAGCCTTTAGTTTTTAAAATCGAACTCGCCACATGTTGATTCAATGGATTATCTTCAACCAATAGAATTGCATCATCGGCAAATGACACAGCAGTCACATCGATATCTGCTAACTCATCGTCACTATGAACGACCTCTTCAAGAGGTGATTCAAATGGCAGCGAAATTGTAAATGTTGATCCTTGCCCTTCAGTGCTACTGAGGCTTATCTCGCCTCCCATCATAACAATGAGTTTTTGACAAATACTCAAGCCTAAACCTGTCCCGCCAAAGCGACGAGAGGTTGAGCTATCGGCTTGTGAGAATGGTTTAAACAGGCGCTGTTGTGCCTCTTTACTGATGCCGATACCCGTATCAATAACACTAAAGTAAGTAAATTCGCCCTGCTGCCAAATACGTAATGTAATCGTACCCTCTTGGGTGAACTTCACCGCATTATTTAACAGATTCAACAATATTTGTTTTAAACGAATTGGGTCGGTGTGGAGCAGTAAGTGTTCAGATGCATCAAACTCAACACTAAATTCTAACGAGCGAGAGTTAAGTTCAAACTGCAATAAGTTAGTCAGCTCACTAACCAACGCATTCACATCTATGGGTTCTTGATGTAGCTCCAATCGCCCAGCTTCAATTTTAGAAAAATCTAAAACATCATTTATTACCCGTAATAGTACATTCAATGCACCATCTGCTTGATCAATATAACCACGAGCTTGTTGCCAGTCTTGCTCTTGCATCGCTAAATAATGCAACCCCTTAATACCATTAATAGGCGTGCGTATTTCATGGCTCATATTTGCCAAGAACTCACTTTTAATTTGGCTGGCTTTATCGGCTTTTAGTTTTTCTTCGCGAAGGCTTTGAGTTTGTTTCGCGACCTGCTGACGAATTTGAATATTTGTGCCGGTTACTGAAATCAAAAAAGTGATCAATAACCAAACAAACAGCATACCCACTATTTGCGCCAGCCAATAAGGCAGCCATGATGATTGTGCTACTGACTCCCATAATTTCACCTGCCATACACGCTCACCAATAATAAAGTTAAAGCTCGCAATGGCCGTTGTGCCAACACGTTGGGGGTTATAAATTTCGACTGGGTTACTGCCGTCGGTAACATCATAGAAGCTGGCATCAATCTCTGTGTTCTGATTAAAGTTAAGTGTTTGTGCTAACACTTCTAAATTGACCACTGCAACAACATAACCTCTAAACCCGACTTGGTGATTAATGTCTGAATAGACAGGGTTGAAGAATAAAACGCCCTTTTCGTTGCCATCACCTTGCATCAGGGTAATAGGCTCACTGACGGTAACATTTTTAATTAATCGAGAGTCTGTTAATGCTTGTTTGCGTAATTCGTTTGAGGCCAAATCAAAACCTTGCGCGGGTTCGTTCCCTGCTAATGGGTGAATATATTGCACCGGAAAATACACAGCTCGCTGACTCACTGGCTGCCACTGCCCAGCAGCATTTTTTTCTTTCACGTAGTAATCAGCGCCCAATTCATCACGCAATAAGTTTTGATAGTTGTTTAGTTGTGAGTGAATAACTTTAGGCGCCCACTCAAGAGCAAGGATTTCTTCGCTGTATTGCATTTGTCTTGCTGTAAAGCGCTTAAACTCATCAAAATCAACTACGTCACTACTAGCAAAAAAAGTGGCGAGTAAGGCTAGGTGCGACTTAATTTCATCAACTTGGTGTTCAAGATTAGTATGAATCGCACTAACTTTGGCTTGCTGGCGTTGTAAGTCTTTGTCTTTTTTTACACTGGCTGCACCATAAAAACTGACACAAATAACCATATAGATTAATAGCGACGGCACAATAATTTGTAGTCGCTGGCGGGTATGATGGTAACTAAATGCAGCTAACACTAATGGCGTGAAAATCAGCACCCCAATACTGTCGCCAATCCACCATGCAATAAAATTATTAAGTGCCGCATAACTCGGAATAACATTATTAATGACCAGCAAGCCTGTGCCAATTGAAGCCGCAATCAAGCTACACAGAGGGCCACCAATCATTAAACCAAGCACACTTTGCTTTAATGACGATAATTCAATCGGGCGCTTAGCGACATGAATAATAATGTAATAGGCAAGCCAAGCTTGGAATGTTGATGCAGTTGTTACACCAATAGCCTGCAGCATCATTTGCCAATGGAAAATATCGGTAGCTTTATCAAGGTGAATGAGGTTTACAAAGAGCGCCCCTAGCAAAACTCCTGGTAGGACTCGATTTCGAAGTAGCAAGATACTGGCAAGCGCAATACCAGAAGGCGGCCATGCAGCAACCGCATAACCATCAATCGCCAGCAAAGAATTACTTAAATACCCTGTAAGAAAGTAAGCTAGTGCAATACTTATTGTCAGTGTAAATAAGTTCTTCAAGCCATCGCTCCTTTGCTGGCTGGAGTAAAATTATTGATAGAGTACCAATGCTTTTTCTGGCTGGGCACTTTTACTATAACTGAGTACCGCTTGCTGCAAATAGGCATGGCGATTATTTGCATTAAGCGCTTTATCAAACACTCGCGCAGCTAAGTCATATTCACCATGAGCATTCGCTAAACACGCAAGAGCTAGTAGCAAATCTGTATTCTCGGTGTCTTTTTTCAATACATCTTGCAAGCTTGCTTGTAGCTTGAGTGCATCGCCAGCGCTACTAGTACGTAAAATACGTGCTAAGTCTTTATGCTGCAGCGGTTTTTTGATCATTTTAATTAAGCTTAGCTCAATTTTGTTTAACTCACCTGCTTTTGCCATCGCTGCTAAATAGCTTACCTCAGCATATGGTTTCAGGTTTTTGGCTAATTGCTCATATCGTTCAGATAAATCCGCGTTTGACTGCGCTGCAAAGTAACCGTCAAACAGTTGTTGCCACTCTTGCTCAGAAAGTGCTTTTTTACGTAATAAACGCGGCATAAAGTCATTCAATGCTGCCCACTTTTGCTCTTGCACTAAAACATGGGCATACATCTTAAGCTCTAAACGAGTGGCTTTTTTACGCTCAGCTAAGGCTTTTAGGTCAGCAAAAATAGTGCTGGTTTCGCCACTGGCGATCCATAAATTAGCGACTTTTAGCTGCTTATCTTGGCTTATTTTATCAAGAAAGCTAATTGCTCTTTCGCTGTCATTGTTTGCGAGTGCTGCTTTAGCAAGAAGCGCGTAACGTACATCGCTCCACTTTTCTGCCACGCTATTGTTATCAAGAGCAAGCTCCAGCTGTGCATAATCGTTATTGATTAAGCTCCATACACCTTGCTCAATAGCCGCTTGTTTACGCTCTTCACTGCGCGCAAAAAAACCATGGCGTGTATGGCTATATAAAGACATTACGTAACGACAAAGCTTATAAAGCAAAAACAGTGCGGCAAATGCTAATATTAAAAGTGCTGTGATGCCCCAAATAGTGCCTTCAATGGTCGTTTTATTAAAGGCAATTAAGACATAACCTTTTTGGTCTATAAAAAAGGGGGCTATCCCCAAGCAGCCTGCAATTGCAATAATGATTAATAAAAAGCGGATCATTGTGCCCACTCCTTCACCTGCTCAGTACTTTGCAGTGACACTTTTGGGCTAAAATCGAGTTGCTCTTTAGAAAGCTCAGCAAGGCTTTTTAATGCCGCTTTTGTTTGTGCATCATCTTGCTTAAAGTAATCTTTTACCAAGCTATGTGCAGCATCAACAGCACTAAAATACACACTGCTTTGCTTACTTAATACCGCATCTTGCGCTTGAGCTAAGTATAAACTCAGACGTTGTTTTACTAAGTGACGCTCTTGTTCACTTAAAAATGGTGCGATAACCATATCTTCACGTGTGCGCACTGTAACAAAGAAGTCTTTAAACTGCTGCCATGACTTAGCAAGGTTCTGACGCCACTCACTGACATTTTCACTTAGTTGATTTGGGTCTTCTTTGACGACTTCTTCAGGTAGAGAAATAGCATTAAATAGAAGTTCATCCACTTTTTGATTAATGCCATGCAGTTTCAAATAAATTGCTTCAACAGCAACAGGCTCTATGGCATTCAAGGTTTGTAAATCTTGGTGAATTGCTTGGCGAATAGCCCCTGTACCTGGGTGTTCTGCAAGCAAGCTATCTAAGCGCGATAACACAGCTGCAGCCCCTTGATAATCGTGCTCAGCCCATAATTTAAATTCGGCCATACGTTGCAGGCTTGTGACTTCTTGCGGATTAAGCGTGAAAGTTTGCTGCTCGGCGCGCTTTAAAGCCGCTTGTAATTGCTGCTGAGTTTGCTCAGCACTTTCATTCAGCGCATCAGTGACCTTTTGCTCACTGTTATAAAGTGAATGTTGTAATGTTTGCTGTGCGCTTTTTAATGCATCAATTTGCTGCTGTAAGCGTAGGTTTTCATCTGTCAGCTCAGTTAATGCTACAGCCGATTGCTGATCGCTATATAATTTGTGATAAAACTCATAGCCAACCGCAGAAGCCACTAAAAGTGAAATAAGTAACGCTAAGCTACCTGTTTTGCTGATGCCTTTTTTAGCTTGCACAGGCGCTTTCGCCCCACTATTTGCCGTTGTTTGCGCTTTTTTCTCTGGCTGTGCAGTCACTGCTTTTGCGGGTTGTTTTGATTCTGCTTCACTCATTTTGCTACCTTGCTGATTAATGCAGGTGAACATAGCGCTATCGCTCGCCCCTGCAGCAATATGTATCTGTGTTCTTGCGACATTTTGTTGCTTTAAATAGTCAGCGATACGCTCACTGGCAACGAAAAATTTCCGCTCTTTCAACCATGCACGCTGAGGCTCATTTAAGCCATTAAAAATGGCATCCACCGCTGCATTACTGGTAATGACTATACCTTCTACATCAATTGTTTGCCAGTGGTCCATCCACTTGCCCGGTTCGCTCTCAATTGCGCTCCGCTTGTAAACAACCAACTGATTTAACAAAGCACCACGTTGTTTTAAAGTTTTTGCTATGGTCGTGCGCCCGCCTTCACCTTTCACTAAAACAATGTTACTTAGCTCAACATCTTGCAGCGTTTTTAATTCAAGCAAACCTTCTGAATCATGCTGTTTGGGTACTGCAGCACGACGCCCAAAGGCTTCATAAACCGCATCAGCAGTTTGCTGACCGACCGCATAAAGTTGCGCTGCTTTGTTGATGGTTGGTGTGAGTTTTAACAAGGCATGCACGGCATCTTGCGAGATAAAAATGATTTTATCGGCATTTTCTAGCGGTGCGAGTTCACTACTATTAACAGTGAGATAATCTAAGGTAAGGACTGGACACAGGGTTGTTTGATAACCCGCCTGCTGAAGCTCAAGAGCAAGCTCAGTGCCTTTTCCTTCTGGACGAGTTATCAAAATATGCATATTAAGCGTCTCTATATACTTCAGCTAAAATTTTATCAGCACCTTGCTCAAGTAACTTTTCAGCAAGTGTAATACCTAACTGCTCTGCGTCAGCCACTGGACCTGTCACTTCATCACGTAGCATTTGGCTGCCATCAATAGCGCCCACTAAACCACGTAAATGAACTTGCTCACCCTCAACCAATGCAAATGCACCAATTGGCACTTGGCAACCACCTTCTAAACGGCGATTCATAGCACGCTCGGCATTAACACGAATACGAGTTTCAGTATGTTCGAGTGGCGCTAATAATGCTTTTGTTACTTCGTCATCAATACGGCACTCAATACCCACAGCACCTTGACCATTTGCAGGTAATGATACTTCTGGCTCGATAAAAGCTGTAATACGCTCAGGCATTTCTAAACGAATTAGACCCGCTGCAGCTAGAATGATTGCATCATATTGACCATCATCTAGTTTTGCTAAACGCGTATTAACATTACCGCGTAAATCACGAATGTCTAAATCTGGGCGAGCTTCGCGAATTTGGCATTGGCGGCGTAAGCTTGATGTACCAACAATAGCACCTTGTGGTAACTCATCTAAGCTTTTGTAGTTGTTTGATACAAACGCATCGCGTGGGTCTTCACGTTCACAAATAGTGTGTAATGCTAGGCCTTCAGGAAACTCAACAGGCACATCTTTCATTGAATGCACCGCAATATCTGCACGGCCATCTAGCATGGCTTGCTCAAGCTCTTTTACGAATAAGCCTTTACCACCAATCTTTGCCAGTGGCGTATCAAGGATAATATCGCCTTGCGTCGACATAGGAACCAACTCTACCGTTACGTCGTCATGGAAGTGCTCTAATTGAGCTTTTACAAATTCTGCCTGCCATAAAGCAAGTGCACTTTTACGGGTAGCGATACGAACTAGTTTTGTTGTCTGTGTCATGAAAAATCCAATTAATTATCAGGCTGATACTAAATATTACTCAGCTAAAATTCTAAATTCTTTTTGGGCCAGTAAGTTGCCCTCTGCGTCAATAACTTCAACACGCCAATCACCCAATTGCTCTGGCATGATGTTTTTCGTTGAATAAGTACGAAAACGTGGGCTACTTACCGCTAATTCAATTGAAGCAAGCTGTTGATCTTGGTAATACCATTGATGACGAACAGTTTGCCCTTGCATATTTCTAAGCTCGCTAAAAAAGCTCAGGCTATTGCTAATTTGCGCTAATTTTACATCGTTTTTAAGAACGTTTACTGGTTCTCGATCAACAACATCGGTAGTTAATACTGCGCGGCTTACTTTATCTGTGTCTATTTTAGCGCCAATTGCGACACTGGCAATATGTGCTGACTGTGAAAACTGCTGCTGAGCATCGGGCGCTGCAGCAATCTCTGCTTGCTGTTCTGTTTGGAGTGGCTCTTCATCAAGAGTGACCGCTGATGTTTCCGGTTGTTGCGCGTCAACAACCTGTTCACTGTCGATCTCAGCCTCTACTGTCGTAACCTCAGGTTCTACAATGTTTGAGCTCACAACCTCTGCTTTAGCTGTTTCTGTGTTATCAGCCAGCGGTGTTTGCTCATTCATAGACGGTGCGACGATTTCTTTTGGCTCTTCTTGCTCAGCGTCATTCAAAGGCGCTTGTAGCTCAGCATTTGCAAACTCTGATTGCGGCTCATCTTGCGGTGATTGCTCTGCATTTACAACGCCAATAAAGCTATACACTAATATAGCCAGCGCAACTAAGATAACACTGCTAACCATAAAGATGCGTCGCCAATGCCATTGATAGGTCACTGCCGTCGGCGCTGAGTTAACCGGTTCAACGGTATTCATATTTGCTGTAATTACAAGTTTCTTTGTCATGTTGGCCTCTAAAACCAAAAATTAACTCAAGCGAGCAATTAACCACTCTCGAATAGCCATTAGTTCTTCACCACAAACTTGGTGCGCCATCGGATAGTCTTGCCAGCTTACTTCCATGTTATTTGCGCTAAGCACGTCAAATGCTTGTCTGCCTGCGCTATGCGGTACCACATCGTCAAATCGACCATGTGCCATAAAAATATTTAACCCCTGCTGCTTGGCTTCATCGGCTAATTTTGCAGGCACACACATGTAGGTTGAAAGTGCCATTACACCCGCTAATTTATAATCTAGACGTGGCGCTAAGTGCAGCGATACCACACCCCCTTGCGAAAAACCGGCAAGAATAATTTTGTTAGGAGCGATACCTTTTGCAATTTCTTGGTCAATAATTGCAGCCACTTTTGCAGCAGATTCACGCACTCCTTGCTCATCAGCACGCTTATCTAAATCCATTGATTTAATGTCGTACCAAGAGCGCATTGCCATCCCACCATTTAAGGTGACCGGTTGCACTGGCGCATGTGGAAACACAAAACGCACACCAAGCTCTTTTGGTAAAGCAAGTTGCGGTGCAACGGGCGCAAAACCATCACCTGAATCACCTAAACCATGTAGCCAGATAACCGTTGCTTTGTGATCACCTTGCGCTGGATATTCAACAAACTCTAAACTCATAGTTCAGAACGCCATTCAATTGTTTGACCTGCTTGGCGAGTTGCTGCATCACACATAAATTGCCAAAACTCTGCACCTGAGCGGTTATCAATCCACTTATCGTCGCGTAGTTCAAAATGGTGACCGTTAAATTTAGTCGCTACCCAAACTTGGTGTAATGGTGCTTGCTTGTTGATCACTATTTTACTGCGATCAGGAAAGATGATTTCTAAAATACCTGACGCTGATTCATAGTCTAAATCGGCATCACATTCATCGATTTGCTCTTCAATAGTTAGCATTAATGCATCGGCTAGTGTGTGGTATTCATGATCAGTCATTTTAGTGTCCTTTAACTGGCTTTAAGCCTAGATCTGGGGGCAGATTGTGTACATCAAGTGTAACAGGAATAAATTCATCCGCGAATAGCTGCATTTTTTAAATATTCTGTTACTCTGCGATTATAAAGCCAGCAACCGTATTAATCTAATGAAAGAGACTCATAGCCAAAAATTAAAAACCATTTTACCTCTAAGCGCCCTTCTACTAACCCTAGCAGGTTGCGGACAAAGTGGTGCTCTTTATCTGCCAGATGATACTAAGCCGCCTGCAAAGTCTCAGCCACAAGCTGATCCATCCGAACAACCAGAGCAAAAACAGGACCAATAGATGGACTTTTTTAACTACAATAATAATCAGCTGTTCGCTGAAGACATCGCTGTCAAAGAGCTTGCCGAACAATATGGTACGCCTTGTTATATCTATTCTCGCAAAACCTTTGAACGTCATTATTTAGCATTTGCAGACGCTGCTCAGTCGCATAAGAGCTTGGTGTGCTATGCCGTAAAAGCCAACTCAAATATTGCCGTGCTGAATATTTTAGCGCGACTTGGTTCAGGTTTTGACATCGTTTCAAAAGGTGAGCTTGCGCGTGTTATCCAAGCAGGCGGAGACGCAAGTAAGGTTGTGTTTTCTGGCGTTGCAAAAACCGCTGACGAAATTGCCTATGCACTTGAATTGGGGATCAAGTGTTTTAACGTTGAGTCAGTGGCTGAGCTTGAGCGTATTTCAAAAGTGGCAACGGATCTTAACTTAGTGGCACCGATTTCGATTCGCGTAAACCCAGATATAGATGCAAAAACGCACCCTTATATCTCAACCGGCTTAAAAGAGAATAAGTTTGGTATTGATATTCAAACTGCGGTGACTGTGTATCAACATGCAGCATCATTACCCGGTTTAAAAATTACCGGTGTAGATTGCCACATCGGTTCGCAGCTAACGGAAATAAAACCTTTCTTAGCAGCACTTGAAAAAGTACTGACTCTTATCGAAGAGTTAAAAGCGGTTGGCATCAAGCTAACTCACCTAGATATCGGTGGTGGTCTTGGCGTGCCTTATAATGGCGAAACGCCTCCTCATCCAAGCGAGTATGTTGATAAAATTACCGCTCGATTAGCAGACTACCAAGATTTAGAACTTATTTTTGAACCTGGTCGTGCGATTGCAGCCAACGCAGGTATTTTAGTTACTAAAGTTGAGTTTATTAAACAAAACCAAGATAAGTTCTTTGCTATTGTTGATGCAGGCATGAACGATATGTTGCGTCCATCACTGTATCAAGCTTGGCAAAGTATTGTGCCAGTTGAACCTCGCGCAGATGATACGCCTACTTACAACTACGACATTGTCGGCCCAGTCTGTGAAACCGGCGACTTTTTAGGCAAAGACCGTGAGCTTGCACTTCAAGCCGGTGACCTTTTAGCGCAGCGCAGCGCTGGCGCATATGGTTTCACAATGAGCTCAAACTACAACTCACGCCCGCGTGTTGCAGAGATTATGGTGGATGGTCAGCAAAGCCATTTAATTCGCCAACGCGAAACCTTAGAAAGCCTTTGGCAAGGTGAGAAAATTTTACCATAAACGTTTTTATAACCGCCCTGCTCTGTGGCATGATTAGCTCAGAGCAAACCCGAATTAGAGCGTTATGTTAGTTAATTTTTCAAAAATGCACGGCCTAGGTAATGACTTTGTCGTTATTGATAACATTACTCAAAATGTTTTTTTATCACGTGATCAAATAAAGAAGCTGGCAGATCGCCATTTCGGCATTGGCTTCGATCAACTGCTTATGGTTGAAGCCCCTTACTCTCCTGATCTCGATTTTCATTATCGTATTTTCAATGCCGATGGTAACGAAGTTGAACAGTGCGGCAACGGTGCGCGCTGTTTCGCCCGCTTTGTACGTATGAAAGGCCTAACCAATAAGCATAAAATCTCGGTTTCAACAAAGTCTGGTAACCTCACGCTTTATATAGAGAAAGATGGTCAAGTAACGGTAAATATGGGCCATCCCAATTTTGAACCGAACAAAATCCCATTAAAAGCCAGCAAGCGTGAGCTGACCTATATTCTTCGCACGGAAGAACATACGGTATTTAGTGGCGCAGTATCGATGGGTAACCCGCATTGCGTGTTAGAAGTTGATGACATTCATACCGCAGAAGTCACCACCTTAGGCCCACTGCTTGAAAATCATGAACGCTTTCCACAACGCGCAAATGTTGGTTTTATGCAGGTAATTTCGCAAGATCACATTAAACTAAGAGTGTGGGAACGTGGCGTTAGTGAAACCTTAGCCTGTGGTACAGGTGCCTGTGCTGCGGTCGTGGTTGGTCAAATTCAGAATAAACTTGCTACTACCGTACAAGTTGACTTGCCCGGCGGCAGTTTACAAGTACGTTGGCAAGGCGAAGGCCACCCTGTACGAATGACAGGCCCTGCTGAGCATGTTTTTGATGGACAAGTGGCACTATGAGCAAACTAACAGAACAACAAATTGCTGAATATTTAAAAGCACACCCTGATTTTTTTATTAAAAACCCTGATGTGCTCGCTGAAGTTGAACTACAACAGCAAACGGCGGGAGCAACGTCTTTGGTGCATATTCAACAGCGCCAATTACGTGAACACAATACGTTATTAAAAAATAAGATTGAGCAGCTCGTTGAACAAGCAAAAGAAAACGAGTTAATTTACCGCTTATTTAGCGACTGTCATCGTCAGTTATGGACTAACTACGACTTTACGACACTGGCTAGCAACTTGCGCAATATTATCTGCACGAACCCATCCATTAACGAATGCCACTTAGTTAAGTACGATAAAAAGTTTGATGAATTAATTGCTCATCGCCTGCAAAACGACGGCATTTACTTGGGTCGAGTAAGCCAACAAGAAAGAGACTTACTGTTTTCAGACACGACTCAATCGACTGCTTTATATCTAATTGGTAACACGAAACACCCTGTGGCAATTTTGGCGTTTGGTAGTGATGACGTAAATCACTTCGAACCGGCAAAAGACAGCTTTTTTGTCCTTGAGTTTGTGCGCTCATTGCAACTGCGCTTATTGGAACTTGCATGAGCGATGTGACGACGCCAGACATTGATGAATTAAGTGATGCTTGGCGAACACCCATCCAACTATTTGCAGACTACTTACGCTACGAAAAACAATACTCAGCGCACACAGTAAACCAATATACTAGCCAGCTAGGCTTCGCAGCTTTGTACTTTAGTAAACTATGTGAAGACTGGTTTGCTGTTCAAGGTGAGCATATTCGCCGTTACAGCATGCAAATGCGCAGCAAACAATTAAGTGGTCGCACAATCAGTTTAAAACTAAGTTGTATTCGCAGTTTATATAAATTCTTAAAAGCCAAAAATATAGCCAGTCAGGCACATTATCACAATCCGGCAGAGGCCATTAAAGGGCCTAAATTTTCCAAGCCTTTACCCAAAAATTTAGACGTAGATCAAATGGCTAAGCTACTAGAACTGCCAGATGATGAGCCTTTAGCTATTCGTGACAAAGCTATGATGGAATTAATGTATTCTTCGGGTCTGCGTATTAGCGAGTTAGTTGGTGCTAACTTACAAGATATAAACCCGACTGAAGGCGAAATTTTAGTCCGTGGTAAAGGTAACAAAGAACGTTTATTACCTGTAGGCAGCAAAGCGCTCAGTGCATTAAAAGCATGGCTGAAAATTCGCCCTCAATTTGCACATCCTGATGAAATAGCCGTGTTTGTTAGCAGCCAAAAAAAGCGAATTTCCGTACGCCAAGTTCGCTTACGGATGCAAGAATGGGGAATTAAGCAAGGGATCAGCTCGCAAGTGCATCCGCATAAATTGCGCCACTCGTTTGCATCACATATCTTAGAATCATCAGGGGATCTGCGTGCCGTACAAGAACTGTTAGGACACAGTAGTTTGTCTGCAACTCAAGTTTATACGCATTTAGATTTTCAGCATTTAGCTAAAGTGTACGATAACACCCATCCACGCGCTAAAAAGCGCTCAACTTCAGAGTAAACCCTTGTCATTATGATCCGATTTAACCGTGCCCTATCGCCAGTTTCTGTTTTAAGTTTTGATTTAGACGACACACTTTACAACAACCATCCGATCATAAAGTCAGCCTTGCAAGCACAAGCTGATTACCTCGAAGCGCTAGAACAATGGCCCACCGATAGCATGAGCTACTGGTTAACATGCCGCGAGTGTGCTTTAAAACATGATGCAACTTTAATTGATGACGTTACACGCTGGCGACAAGCAGCATTACACTATGCCATGACCGATCTGGGTTTTTCAGCAGAGCAAGCTCAGTTGCATGCCGAAAATGCTTATCAGGCATTCGCTGATGCCCGCAGTCAAATAAACGTGACTGATGAAGTACTTGAATTACTTACTAATCTCAGTAAACACTACCGCCTCATCGCCATCACCAATGGTAATGTTGAAGTAGAAAAGTTTAACCTTAATGGCGTGTTTGAGTTAGTTTTACAAGCAGGCCCACACGGAAAAGCGAAGCCGCATAGCGCCTTATTTGATAGCGCAGCCAAACACTTAAAGGTGCCTCACAAGGAAATTTTGCACATTGGCGATAGCCTAGATACTGATGTGCAAGGCGCAAATAATGCCGGCTGCCAAAGCGTTTGGCTTAATAACCAAGCAACGCAATATCGTTATCAAGGGTTAGCTGATATTGAAATAAGCAATATCATGGCGCTCAATCATTTAGTTAAAAAGTAACGACTTTCAAAAATTTGTTTTATGCTGAGTAAGTAAACAACAAAGATTAAATGATTGGGCAAAACGGATGAATGCTTTTCTTAAATTATTATTGCTATGTTCTCTTAGCTTAAACGGATACTTTATTTGGCAGCTGTTTAACCCCGTGAAGCCAAAACAAATTGAGACTGTAGCAACCACTCCCATAGTCAAGAAAAGCGCGGTTTTACCAGCCCATTTTCAACAAGCTGTTGCGCTATTTAGCAACCAATTATTCGACAAAGCGGTGGCCGAGTACACCCAATTGCTTGTTAATGAACCTCGCTATGCAAGGCAACTTAAACAAATTTGGCAACAACAACTTGAGACATGGCTTTCCCATCAAAAATTCACCTTAAGTGAGCAATTTTTAACGGCCTTTTTAAATAGTCACCCTTACGATGTCACCATGCTTGAACTTGAAGCTAAGCGTTTAATCGCACAAGGTGATACCCAACAAGGTATTATCAATTTACTGGCTCTTAGCAACCAGTTAGACAGCAATGATAAGCAACAACTTAACAAACAAATAGACGAGCTAAGCACATCCTATATTGATGAACTTAGTGCGGCGCAACAATGGCAGGCATTGCTGAATAGCAGTCAACAGTGGCTTGATTACGCGCCAGGTAACGCGCATTACTTATATAATCATGCATTAGCTAACTATCATTTAGAAGATTATGTCGCGAGCCAAATAACCCTAGATCAACTGCCTGAAGATCATGAATACAAACAGCAAGCTGAGCAGTTACATCTGTTGATTCAACAAGCCCTCGCAGGAGTTGAAGTTATAAAATTAACCGCTCGAGGTTCACACTATTTAGTGAACAGTATTATCAACGATGATATCGAAACCGAGTTGATGATCGACACGGGCGCGAGCTTTACAGTCATAAATCAAACGCAATTAAACTCGCTGAATAGTCCTGCCAATTACCTTGGCACACTAGAAGTAAACACAGCTAATGGCGTTGTTGAAGCGCAGCGTTATCAACTCGAGTCGTTTCAAGTCGGACAACAACGTATTCGTAATTTTGAAGTGTTGGTAATAGAAAATCATGTTGGCTATGGCTTGCTTGGTATGAACTTTTTAGAGAATTTTAAGTTTAATATCAATCAGCAAGTGAATGAGTTAGAGTTGATAAAGAACAATTTTTAAGGACAAGCAATGACTCTGAACGATTTCCTGGCAACATTAGCAAACTCACCACAACAAATTGAATTTACCGACACCATGGCGGTCATAGACAACAATTATGACTTTACCCCAAGCGCTTTTAATAATCATGGGCTGTTAAGTGCGGCTAATGAAAATAATGGTTCGTGTAAAATTTTTGCCTTTGCAAAGCTTAATCAACTAAGTAAACAAAACACCCTAGATTGCTTTGGCGCGTTTTATCGTGATGACGTATTACACAATCCTGAAGGGCAAGACCACATGAACATCCGCACTTTCATGCTTGCCCCAGAAGCAACACCTTTCTTAGGTGTTACTTTTACCGAGCAAGACGTGCTTAAAGCGAAGTGAGTAAAAGCTGATATTTAAAGGCTTTTTTCCATAAAATAACGGCAGCCGTCGAGTGGGTAGTTACGCATTTCATATTTGACTTGGTAGCCGTTGTTTTCGTAAAAGGGTTTAGCTTGGAAATCGAGCGTATCAAGTTGTGCGGTGTTTGCACCAAGCGCTTTAGCTTTACACTCTAATTCAGCGAGTAATCGTGTCGCAAGCCCTTTACCACGCGTCTTATCATCACACCATAGCCAACTAATAAGCAGCCAATTTCCAAATACCTGGCCATGAATACCAGCAACAACAGTGTTTTGTTTATTAACGAATTTAAATCCAACGGGAATACGCTCGGCATTAAAATGCACGGCGTTGAAAGCAACAATTTGTTCTCTTAGCTGGTTGTTGAGATCAGCTGAGTCATCACTTTTTAATTGATACATAGTATATATACCCAAGCCACCTCAAGATGCAGAATTCAGCGTTTCACAGGTGCTTAATATCAAGGCGTTACTTTGCAAGAATGGCAGTCCCTTTTAAGAAGTAACAACGATGAGAGTAAGTGCCTGTGAAGCGCCCAAAGGGTTGGTTTAAATGCAATTTATACTGCGTTATTGATTTTAACAATAGAAACACTATTACTTGCAATCAATGCCTTGCCTAAATCGCATTTAATTCCAACTGAAACTCGCATCTTGAGGTGGTTTGGGTATATAAAATGTTATGACTCAGTATACGCTTATATCGTTAATCAGTATAAGTGGTTCTTACCATAGGGTACTTCAAGCATGTTGCTGGCCAGCTTTTCGGGCTGACCACACATCTCATCATAAGCACTGGTGTGGCGTAAAACCATATCACCATAACTTAAGTGATCGAGGCGCTTTTGAATGTGCAACGGGCTAATATCGCGAATAAACTCACCTTGCTCATCAGTGACATAATATTCAACGTTATTGATCACCACAGACACCTGATACAGTGCCATTTCCAACGAATGAAGGATAACCTTTTGCAGTGGTTGGTGCGCTGCAAGTTCAGATAACTTAATTGCCATGTCGAACCCCTTTTGTATGTAGTACTTCTTATACGCGGGTTTGATATACTGTGATCAAATTAACTGTACAAAAATCACTCATGCTAGAAAAAGTACGACTTGCTAAATTTATTGCCCATGCAGGTGTTTGTTCTCGAAAGCAAGCATCACGCTTGATAGATCAAGGTGAGGTAACAGTAAATGGCCGTGCTGCAAATCACATAGATCACGTTAATGAGCACGATGATGTAATTGTACTTGGCGAAAAAATTTCAGCTAAAGCGCCACTCACCTACTTTGCATATCACAAGCCTGTTGGTATAGATTGCAAATTAAATGCTGACGACCCAACAAGCCTTATTCATAGCCTGCCTAAAACCACTCGCGTTTACCCAATTGGCCGGCTCGACAAGGACTCTCGTGGGTTGTTAATTTTGACTAATGACGGTGAGTTTTGTAATCAACTGATCCACCCTGATTACCACCAACCCAAGCGCTATTTAGTCACCGTAGATAAACCTCTTGATAGTGATTTTTGTAAAAAAATGGCAAACGGTGTGCCTGTAGATAAACAAATAACCCTTCCTTGTGAGGTGACTCAAGTCACCGAAACACAGTTTTGCATCGTCTTAAAGCAAGGTTTAAACCGGCAAATACGTAAAATGGCACGTTTTTGTGGCTACAAAGTCATCGACCTGTACCGCACAGATATCGCAAAACTGTCACTCACCACGCTGAATTTGCCCGAAGGGCAGATAGTCAGTATCAAAAAAAGTGACGTTCTCTAACAAAAAAGTTTGCATTATTTGATTACGCGTGTAATCTTAAATTAAAGATTACATCTGTAGGCATAAAAATGATTGAACTTTCTAAAGCTGAATTTGAAGTATTAGATGCGGTATGGCTTGGCTACCCAGCCACGGCTAGTGAAGTAATTGTGCGTTTAAGTGACGATAAAGAATGGCACGAAAAAACCATTAAAACGCTATTAAGCCGTTTAGTTAAAAAAGGCGCACTAAGCTTCGAGAAACAAGGTCGCCAATATAACTACACCCCTTGCATTGCTCGTGAAGAATACACATTAAAAGAAAGCCAAAGCTTTATTGAACGCTTTTTTAATGGCCGAATTGCGCCGCTGGTGAGTGGCTTTGCTAAATCAGAGCAACTCTCACAACATGATATTGATGAGCTGAAAAAGGTTATCGATGATTGGGAAAAACAGCAAAAATAAGGCGTTGTTATGTTAGATGCATTTTTTAATTGGTTGTTAGATCAACAACTTTTGATCTCATCTGCAATTATGTTTTTATTGCTGCTAGAGCGAAAGTTACTAAGCCAGCTATCGGCGCGCTTGGTTTATACACTGTGGGCGCTTTTACCAATTAGTTTATTGTTAGCGAACCTACCAGAGCACTTAAAGCCAATTCAAAACGACTTTATCAGTAAGCTGACTATCACGCCAAACACAGCAATAATGCCGCAGTTTACGCTCACTTGGTTTGCTATTTATGGCTTTATTAGTGCCGCACTGCTGATCACTGCCGTATATTTTCATTACCGTTTTCTAGCAAAACTGCAATTAGCGCCAATTACCCTTGATCAGCACAGCAACCAAAGCATGCGCTTGTACCAAAGTAATCAGGTGAGTTCACCAATGGTTGTAGGGGTTATAAACACCAAGCTAGTGCTGCCAACAAACTACCAAAGCCATTACAACAGCCATGCTTTAGCACTTATTTTAGAGCATGAATCAGTGCACATTAAACGCAAAGATAACCTAATTAATGCCATCGCTTTATGTGCCACTATTTTGTTGTGGTTTAACCCTGTCGCTTGGCTTGGTTATGCAAGTCTGCGCCGCATTCAAGAGCTTTCATGTGATGAGCAAGTACTCAAAAATAAATCAACTGAACAACGAATTTTATACAGTAAGGCATTAGTGCACTGTGCAAGCTTTAGCAGAACAGGCTTAATGGCTTATTCACAATACGGAGATAAAAACACCATGTTACAACGTCTAAATCAGATCAAGCAGATCGACAACAGCTCATTTATTGCAAAAACAGCGTTAGTTATTTTTACAATGGGCATGCTTAGCAGTTTTGCCATTGCAAAACAGCCGATGTCCGTTGAAAAGACAAAAGACTATCAAGCGGTAATGCGCGTAGAGCCGATATACCCAATTCAAGCGGCAGAGCAAGGTATTAGCGGTTCAGTCGTTTTGAAATACGATATTTTACCAAGCGGCGCCACCAGCAATGTTAGTGTGGTGAGCGCAGAGCCTGAAGGTGTTTTCAATCGAGAAGCGAAAAGAGCCTTAAAACAATGGCAATATGCGCCGTCTGAATCTGGCTTTAAAAATGCCTTAGTGCAACTCGACTTTGCCTTAGATGAAAACTATCAAGCAAAGGATTTAATAGAGAAAATTAAAGTTAGCTCTAAGTAAAAGTAACCACTTAAGACCCTAAAGCAAGCGCCTTATTTAAGCCGCTTGCTTTGTGGTTTTTAACTCATTGGCTTGTGACTAAAGGCAAACAGCAATCATCGCCACAGCACAAACATAACCCACTAGCCAGACTAATGAGCGCAGAATATCTTGGTTTATGTAGTAGAAAATACAATACAACACGCGGGCGATAACATGCATAATTGCTAAGGTTTCTGTCACCTGATAGACATTATTGCTACCTATTACAACTGCCAGCGCGACGGCAAAAATAATTAGTGACTCAAAGCTATTTTGATGTGCAGCCAATGCTCGAGCACCAAAGCCTGTTAGTTTAGCTTGTTGTTCACGCGGATGTTTATTGTCATAGCCTGACAACTTATTTTGTGCAAAAGCCACGGGGGCTTTAGCTAAATAAGGTATGAGCACTGCGATGAGTGCGCAGATAATCAATGTGGTCATGGTATTTCCTTATCTTTTAACTGTAATAGCTCACCCTACCGCAAACAAAAAAAAGCCGCTACTTAAAACAGCAGCGGCTAGCAATAGCATCATTGTCACTATAGCCTAATGACAGCATAAAAGCCCTGCGGCATATTGTCACAGCTGAGTTTTTCTCAAGTTGGTCGATAAGCTAATGCTCTCATACTTTGGTTTTGTTACTCTAATTGCCTCTCCTCATTAATTTATTTTCAATATGACTTGGATTTTCTTAACTATTTTTGCGGCATTTATGCAGTCGTGGCGCAACGCTCTGCAAAGTAAACTCAGTGTAACTGTGAGTGTTGCCGGGGTAACACTTGCTCGCTTTATCGTTGCCAGCCCAATTGCTGCCTTGTATTTATTTGCACTTTATCAGTATCAAGACGCCGCACTTCCTGATTTTAATCTCGCTTTTATTGGCTACATTGTTGGTGCCAGTATCGTCCAAATCGTTGCCACTGGTTTGATGGTAAAACTGTTTAAAATGAATAACTTTGCAGTCGGCGCAGGGCTTGCCAAAAGTGAAGCACTGATGGCGGCGATTTTAGGTGTAATGTTCTTTGGCTCAGCACTGTCATTGCTAGGTTGGGTTGGCGTATTTATTGGTGCAATTGCGGTATTGCTATTAAGTGGCATCGCGAATGTTAAACACTTTAATTTGGGCACCGCACTGCTTGGGCTTGCCTGTGGTACTTCATTTGCTCTTTCATCGTCATGGATCCGTGAGGCAAGTTTAAATTCAGGACTGACTTTTCCACACTCAGCAGCTTGGGTGTTAGTGCTGATAATTAGCTTACAAACACTGATGCTGTGCGTGTATATTGCATTAAAAGAGCGCGATACATTTAAGAAAATGTGGCATCACAAAGGCACCACGACCGCTGTTAGTGTTTGTAGCTGTTTAGGTTCTATTGGTTGGTTTAGCGCCATGAGCTTGCAGCATGTTGCTTATGTAAAAACATTGGGGCAGATAGAAGTATTCTTTACCATTTTGGTATCGATTCTTTGGTTAAAACAACCGCTAAAACGCCAAGACACGGCGGGGCTTGTGTTAATTGCACTGGCAGCCATTCTGGTAATGCTACCCAATTAGGTGCGTTTCTAGTCATTAAAAAAGCGGCTATTGCCGCTTTTTTAATGACTAATTTTGAGCGTTATCACTCCGCTAATTATCAGCAGTACTCCGGCAATGCGGCCAAATGTGGCGGCATCACCATAAAATAAAATACCGACCAAGAAAGTGCCCGCTGCACCGATCCCTGTCCATACAGCATAGGATGTCCCCATCGGAATATCCTTCTGCGCCAACCACAACATAAAGCCACTAGCGACCATAAAGGCGACGGCTATTGCAATGCCTAACCAGCGGCTGTCTGCCTGTTGAGACATCTTAAGGCCAACAGGCCAGCCAATTTCTAACAGACCTGCGACAATTAAATACAACCACGCCATTATTGATCTCGCTTTTTCAAGATCACGTCATACAAATCTTCACGGCGGTCTTTTAAGTTTCTTACCGTACCTTCACTGTGAAGAATTTTCAGTTTATCCATATCTAAATCACTGAATAACAGCATTTCGGTATTCGGTGTTGCTTCATTCAAGGTCGCATCATGCGGGAATGAGAAATCAGATGGGGTAAGCACTGCCGATTGTGAGTACTGTACATCTAAACTTTCTACCTCTGGTAGGTTACCAACCGAGCCTGCAATCACAACATAACATTCATTTTCGATTGCACGTGCTTGCGCACAATGACGAACACGTAAGTAACTGTTTTTAGTATCCGTCCAAAATGGCACGAACAAAATATCCAGCCCTTGCTTAGCGAGAATACGCGACAGCTCAGGGAACTCAACATCGTAACAAATTTGAATACCGACACGACCCGCATCCGTTTCAAATACCGCAATTTTGTCACCGCCTTGGATCACCCAGTCATTTTGCTCATGGGGCGTAATATGAATTTTGCGCTGCTCATCAATTTTACCGCTACGGTGGCACAAATAGCTGACATTATAAATCTTGTCATCTTCTGCGAGCGGCATTGAGCCGGTGATAATATTGGCATTGTATTCAACCGCCATGCGCGACATCGCATCACGGAATGTTTCTGTGTATTCGGCCAGATAGCGAATTGCTTCCGTTTGATTACTTTGCTCAGTGAGCCCCATTAATGGAGCATTGAAAAATTCCGGAAACAGAATAAAGTCACTTTTATAGTCAGACACCGTATCAACAAAATATTCCACCTGCTTGAGCAGTTCTTCCACAGACTCAACACAGCGCATTTGCCACTGTACAGCACCGACACGCACAATTGATTTAGTCGACTCAAGTACCGTATCAGTGGGCTCAAACATAATATTATTCCACTCTAGTAAAGTGGCATAACCAACGGATTCCTGATCTTCAGGAAGATACTTTTTAAGTAAACGTTTAACTTGGAAATCATTAGATAGCTGAAAGCTTAAAATCGGATCGTACAGCTCTTTGTGGTCAACTTTTTCGATGTACTCCATAGGAGACATCTCTGCACTGTGATTGTAATATCGCGGAATTCGCCCACCCGCTAAAATAGCGCGTAAGTTGTACTGACGGCACAGCTCTTTTCGTGCATCGTATAAACGTCTGCCAAGTCGCATCCCTCGATGAGTCGATGAAATAACCACATCCAAACCATAAAGTGCATCACCCTCAGGGTCACTAAATACTCGGTCGTGACCATCAACAATGTCTTCGTAGGTATGAGGGTTAGAAAAGCGCGCGTAATCTACCTGCACACTCAAGGCGATGCCCACCAAGACACCATCATCGACGATGCCTATTTGCCCTTCCGGAAACTGGTCTATCAGCCTAAAAATAGTGTGGCTAGGCCAAGCCCCACCAAGCCCTGGATAGGCTTGATCCATCAGAGTTTTGATTTGTGGATACTGTTCTTTAGTGAGATTACAGATCGCTAAATGCGTTTTTTCCGCCGGCATAGATACTCCTTTTTTAGGCACGAGAGAATAATCACAGCAAACATTGAGTCAGTATGTTTCTTGATTTGCTTTAACTAGAGTGGCATCAATTGCAAACTCTGCCAAGCCCTAAGCTTAGCAAACTCGATGTGAACAAACGCTTAGCCTCATTCATAAACAGAACCTACCTAAGTTTACAAAGCAAAAGCGAGCAATTATAAACCTGCATTGTTCAGCTTTTAATCTATAATTATGCTACTTCCATGTGTATTAGAGGTTGGATTGATCAAACATTTATTAAAACAATCAAAGCAATCTGGCTTAGAAGAAATTGAACACGTTAAATTTCTGATTATTTCCAAAATCGCATACTTTGCGCTAATTGTTCATGCTTTGCTGATCCCCGCATTTGCCCACATAGGGGCGAACATGCTTGCGTTAGTTAATATTTTGAGCGTGTTTGCTTGGGCCAGCGGTATCTTCTTAATTAAGCAAGGACTGACTTCGCTAGCACTCAGAGTATTTTGTCTAGAAGTAATTATTCATGCAGTGATTGTCTGCGCCACCCTAGGCTTAGGTGCAGGCTTTCAATTTTACTTGTGGACAGTGTCTTGTATTTTAATGATCGATTATCAATTAACCTTTAAACGCGCTGCTTTTTATAGCCTAATGATGATTGCGACATTCGCCCTGCTGTATGTATTTTTTGCAGATGTTCAGTACAGTTTTGCTTACCCTGAACTCCTCCCACACGTGAATGTGATCAACATCATTATTGCTGGCTTACCTATGGTCTACGGCATGGGTCTAATTAGAGAAATCACCTTGTCACAACGTGTTGAGTTAACCGACATGGCCGCTCGCGACCCACTCACTAAACTCTATAACCGCCGTTTTGCAAAAAAGCTGATTACTGCTGCACATCAAAAAAGCATCGAGCTTGAGAGCAACCTTTGCATTGTTATGGCTGACATCGATAAATTTAAAAATATTAATGACAATTACGGCCACGAAAAAGGTGATACGGTGCTCATTAATGTCGCAAGGCTCATTCGCCAATTTATTGATGATGACGATATTGCGGTACGTTGGGGGGGTGAAGAGTTTTTAATTTTATTAACCAATACAGATGCAAAACAAGCCTTTGCAAAAATTGAAGCGCTACGTTTAAAAATCGCCGAATTAGAGGCGCATCACGAGTTTCCTGATCTCAATGTCACCATGAGTTTTGGGCTTATTGAATGGCAACCGCTCGCTTCAATAGAAAAAATGCTACAGCACGCCGATGAGGCGCTGTATAAAAGTAAGCATGCAGGGCGCAACCAAACAACCGTTGCCAAAGGCCAACACCCTGCTTTTAAAGATGCTGATGCGGTTAATTAACCGCATCGATAGTGATACTGTGGGCAATCTCTTGCGGCAATAATGGTGTTAAACCATTACTGACATAATCATTAAATCCTGCGCGGTAAAATTCTGACAATGGGTGCCCAGACTGCCCTCCCGGAATTGCCATAATTGCTTTATCTAAGTGCCCAGGTTGGACAATAAAGCGCTGCGAAGCGCCAAAGCTACGTCCTTGCACCGAAGGCATAAAGGTATCACCAAACCCTGGCGCTGTTGGCATATTCAGTAAACTTTTCAATGCGGGTATTTGCTTAGCAAATGGGTGCTCAATCACTAATTCGTTAACCTTGCCCCACTCCCAGCTGTGCGGGTTTTTACCGTATTGCTCGGTTAGTTTGGTGATAACGCGATCAAAAGCTCCTACCATTTGCTGTTGCCAGTTTGCATACTCAGGATTTAACCATGCCTGAGGCTGCTCTTCGATAAGTTGCCAAACAGCGGGCTCTAAGTCTCGCTTTACTGGTTTTAAGCTACTATCGAGGGCTTTTAGCTTATTCTCTAACGGACTAAATAAGCCATTAATCACTTCACTGCGGTAGCGTTTGACTAGGGTGTAGCCAATTGAGTCGCTACAAGCACACGCCTGCCAATTATTTAGCTCTTTTAAATACAGGGCATATTTATCGCCGGCAGCGCTAAGCTGTTTGACCAGCAGTTTATGCCAAGCCGTTAAGAAACGCGCTTCGTTATCATGTTGTAAGTCGTAAAAATCGTGTTCGTTAAACTGCTGCTTTTCAAATAGGCGATCGCGAATTTGTGCCGAGCGAGCCCCCATTGCATAACCACCATTACCAAAGCGCTGATCATCCTCTGCTGAAACGACTCGTGAGTTGCCTGTCCATAATCGGCCACTTTCTGGATTTTTTACAAATGGACGCTGCGTTTCGTTATCATGCCATGCTGCAGGATACGCTTGCTCTGAAACAGCTAATTGATGCGGAACTTTACGGGCAGGCACAGCCCCCATATTCTTCCAAGCTGCATTACCTTTATCATCAACGACCATTAAATTTTGTACAGGAATTCCCACCTCAGCAGCAAGTGCTAATGCATCGTCAACAGTGTTTGCTTGCTCAAGCTTAAGTAATTCCATATCAACCGCATACTCATGGTGAGCAACCCAACTTAGCGCATAAGGTTTGCCGTTAATTTCTTTAACCGGGCCGTACTCACTCATGGTTAAAGCGTAATTTTCGCTGTTGCCGTCATTGAGTAAAATTGGTTCATCTATTTGCCAGGTTTTCTCTTTACTCTCAAGTGCGACCCAATCCGCTGTATCTAAATAACCGTTAGTGAATCCCCACGCAATTTTATTATTGGTCCCAACAACAATGGCAGGAGCGCCTGGTAAAGACACACCAGTGATTTGTTGCATTTCGCCATTGAGAGGGTAATTAAGCTGAGCACGGTACCAAATGATTGGCACTGCAAATGATAAGTGCATATCGTCAGACAGCATGGCTGCACCGGTTTCAGTTAGCTGCCCAGTTACAGCCCAGTTATTACTGCCAAGTTCTTTTCGGTCGGCAATCTCTGTCATAGCCCATTGAGCGTCTTTAAGATTAGGAATACCGCCGTCATAAGGCGCTAATTGGCTGTTATCGAGTGCAGCTTGATAGAGGCTAGGCTGCGTAATAAAGTCAACCATCTCCTTGCCATATAAATCTTCGATTTCGATCAATGCTTTGTCACGCTGAAACGTCGTCGATTGCAAATCAAGGTACATGCTAAAAATGATTAGCAAGCTATCTTCACTTTGCCAAGGCTTTGCTTCAGCGCCAGTGAGTAAATACTCAAAACTATCATAGCCAACTTGTGCATGGCCTTCATTGACTCCATTCGCATACGCTTTTAATAGCGCTTTATCTTTAGCGGGTAATTGTGCAACCGCAATCTGACTACGTTTACGTAGCTGATGAAAGCGCATTTTTTTATCAAGTCCAATAGCGGCTTTACCAAATAACTCGCTGAGTTCGCCAGCAGCATTACGGCGCAGTAAATCCATCTGAAAGAATCGATCCTGACCATGCGCAAAGCCTAATGCATAGGCCGCATCTAAACGGTTTTCGGCATGAATAACAGCTTGCCCCAACGTATCTCGCTCGATCTTGACAGACTGCGCAATAGCGCCACTTTTACCACGGCCATCAAGTGCCGGTAAACTTAAGTTTAATACGCCATAAACAAGCCCGGTTGCGAGTAACACCACCACGAACAAACCTATGAGTAACCATTTGATTATCTTAAACATGCCAATTATCCTTGCGCTAAAGTAACACTATATTAACCTGAGTTTTGTGAAAGAATAGTGTTGCGATACAAATAATTGCAATTAGTACTCTTAGTCTACTGTTCATTGTTAATTACCACAGAAATTGTCTATAGTAGGTAGAAAGTATAAAACCCGATATTTCTCATGCCGCTAGCCACCGAAACAGATAATAAAAAGCTGCAAAAACTGAAGCTAGCCTTCTGGGTTTCACTCGCCTGTGTGGTGGTAATTGGCTTCGTCATCGACCAAATTAATTACAGCCGTGAGAAAGATGCTTTTCGGGCGCAGGAGCTTGCAAAAATCAGCGCCTATCGTGCAGAGCTCGAAGCCACCTTAGTATCTAACATTCAACTTGTTAGGGGCCTTGCCGTTGCCGTTGCTGCCGAACCCAATTTAGACCAAGCTCGCTATGAGCAAATAGCCGCGCCCTTATTCGCAACCTCTTCAGAACTTAGAAACATCGGTGCAGCACCGGATATGATTATCCAAATGACTTATCCTCTCGCAGGCAACGAAAAATCCATCGGGCTAAACTTTTTAGAAAATCCAGCACAGCGTGATGATGCGATTAGAGCTCGAGATGAAAATCGTATTGTTATGGCAGGCCCTTTGGAGCTTGTACAAGGAGGCCAAGCGCTGATAGCAAGAATGCCGGTGTTCATTCCTCCTGAGAACACTTTTTGGGGACTCCTCTCGGTCGTACTCGATGTAAATAAAATCTATAGCAATTCGGGTTTGATTGCGCTTAGCCAGCATTATGATGTTGCACTGCAAGGCCGTGGTGGTCGCGGTTTACAAGGCGATTTTTTCTATGGCTCAGAAGATATACTTAACACAAAACCTCTAAGCTTTACGATAAACCTGCCCGGTGGTGAGTGGCGCATGTATGCCTCGCCAAAATCTGGCTGGCAGCCACCAAGCTCTGCTGTTTGGCCTCTAAGATTCGCCATTATTTTGTTCTGCATTTTGTTTGCTTGTGCTTCACTATTCTTTTTGCGCATGGTTGAAAGACAGTACAAAAGCGAACGCATGTTAGAAACCATGAGTAGCCTTGCCAAAGTGGGTGCATGGTCATTTAACCTTGAAACAAAAACCGTGTATTGGTCAGATATGACCAAGCAAATATTTAAGTTTCCACTGAATGTTCAACCTGAGTGGCCTGCTAACTTTACCCATTTCAAAGCTGGCGAAAGCCGCGATAAAATTCGCCGTTTGAACGAGCGCGCAATCAAGTATGGTGAAAGTTTTGAAACACAAGTTGAGATCATCACTGCAGAAGGTGATGAAATTTGGGTGCTGCTACATGGTGAAGCCGAACACAAAAATGGTCGTTGTATAAAACTTTTTGGCTCACTGCAAAATATTGATACCCGTAAACGTGTTGAGCTCGAAAATAACAAAATCGCCTTACATAACGAGATTTTAGCGTCTCTCACCGTCAATGATGCGGTACTGACAGGTAATCTAAACCTCTCCAAGCATGTTATTGTGCAAGCCATTTGTCATGCATTTGATATAGATCGCGCCAGTATCTGGCTATTCAGTGACGATCGACAATCGCTCAACACCTTTGCCATTCACGATCAGAGCCAACCCGAATTTAATGAAGCCATATCGTTGCAACAAATTGAATTTCAAAACTATTTTGATGCCATTAATAATCACGCAGTAATTAATGCCAGCGATGCCCAGCAACACCCTCTGACAAGTGATCTTCGTAGCAATTACCTAGATTGGTTTAATATACGCTCAATGTTAACGGTGATTATTCCCACAGGGAGTAAAAGCATGGGGGTGGTGTGCGCTGAAAAATGCTTTACACGTAGGCATTGGAGTAAAAATGAAGAAAGCTTTTTAATTGCCGTTGCCGCACTCATTGGTAGTTTGCATGCCAGCCAACGTCGTATAGAGACCGAACAACAACTCGTTCAAGCAAAAGAAGCTGCAGAACAAGCCGTAAAAGCCAAAAGTGAATTTTTAGCGAGTATGAGTCATGAGATCCGCACCCCGATGAATGGCGTGATCGGCATGCTCAATATCATTAAACAAAGCAAGCTAGATAGCCAACAAAACCACCATCTTGAACTTGCGCAATCATCAGCAGAGTCTTTACTGCATATCATTAATGATATTTTAGATTTCTCTAAAATTGAGGCTGGTAAACTCGATATTGAAAATGTCAGCTTCAACGTGTCTAAATTACTAGGCGACACAATCGAATCGTTTGCTATTAAGGCTGAACAGAACAATACCAAACTACTGCTTGATACAACGAATCTTCATCACGGGTTTATTATCAGTGACCCCAATCGGATTAGGCAAATCATCAATAACCTAGTGAGCAACGCGGTTAAATTCACAAAAGATGGTGAGATAATTGTTATCGCCAAGCTCGAAACTAGCAATGAAGAATTGTTCTTGAACTGCTCTGTTATTGATTCGGGAGTGGGAATTAAGCCTGAAAAGCAAGCCACTTTATTTGACTCATTCACGCAAGCAGATGCCTCTACCACCCGTCAATACGGCGGTACGGGGCTTGGCCTTGCAATTGTAAAACAGCTTTGTCAGTTGATGGCTGGAGATGTCAGTGTCGTTAGCTCATACGGAGAAGGCAGCACCTTTAATTTCTCAGTAAAGGTTAAACGTGATCACACGAAACATGCGCCAGAGCCAAGTCATATTATTGATAAAAAACATATCTTAATTGCTGATAGCTGTAAGCTCAGCAGCAATATCGCCAAAAAGCAATTGCAGTTGTGGGGAGCTGAGGTAGAAACTTACAGCGATATGCCAAACTTATTAAATCGCGCAGCCATGCCTGATAATAAGGGCTGCGATGCAATTCTAATAGATTATAAGTTTTATAACAGTGCTACTAAAGAATTGCAGAAAGAGTTCTTAAACTACTTCAATGCCACCAGCTGCAAGCGTATTTTAATGGCGCCTATGAGCCTAACAGAAAAACAAACAAGACAAACCTTAAAAGTTGAGAGTATTATCTTTAAACCATTAACGCAGTCTGATTTATTTAATGCTCTTGCGAACGACAAGTACATTGAACAGCAGCAGGTTAATAAAGAAACCCTAATTACCAAAGTGATGACAAACAGCGGTAGCGCTGAGTCGCAAGTGTTGCTGGTTGAAGATAATAAAGTAAATCAGATGGTGGCAGGTTCGTTGCTAAAACAAGCAGGCATTAGTTTTGATATTGCCGAAAATGGCCTTGAAGCGATTGCAAAACTTTCAAGCCGAGAACAAAGCCCCTATCAATTAGTGTTAATGGATTGCCAAATGCCAGAAATGGATGGTTACCAAGCAACACGAGCCATTCGGGCAGGTGAAGCAGGCGCAGCTCATCAGGGAGTTAATATCGTCGCACTCACTGCAAATGCGATGCAAGGTGACAAAGAGCGTTGTTTAAACGCAGGTATGAACGACTATGTTACCAAACCCCTAAAATTTGACTCGCTCAATAAAAAGTTAACAGTGTGGCTAACCACTGAAGAATAAAGAAAGAGAGTAAAACCATGCAATTATCATCAATTCAACAACGTGTTATTGGCTGTTTACTCGAAAAGCAAAGTACAACACCCGAACATTATCCATTATCTTTAAACTCACTGACTAATGCATGTAATCAAAAATCTAACCGTGAGCCAGTATTGTCTCTCACTGAAGCGCAAGTCCAAGATACACTCGATGAGCTTATTGCATCACGCTTAGTGACGGTTGATGAAGGGCTATCAGGGCGTGTAAATAAATACGCTCACCGCTTTTGTAATACCGAATTTGGCAGTTTGCAATTTACTGAGCAGCAACGAGCCATAATTTGTTTGTTACTGTTACGTGGCCCG
Source organism: Pseudoalteromonas sp. S4492 (assembly GCF_005886115.1). NCBI lineage: Bacteria > Pseudomonadati > Pseudomonadota > Gammaproteobacteria > Alteromonadales > Pseudoalteromonadaceae > Pseudoalteromonas > Pseudoalteromonas sp. S4492. The sequence continues at coordinate 33,951 of NZ_PNCP01000026.1, read as the reverse complement.
CAAACACCAGGCGAACTGAGAACTCGCAGCAACCGCCTCGCTGAGTTCAGTAACGTCAATGAAGTCGAAGCCGCATTAAATGCACTTATAGAGCAAGAACATGTTGCGCGCTTAGCACGAGAGCCAGGCAAGCGAGAGAGCCGCTACATGCACTTATTTGTTGACCCAGACAGCATTACTGAAGACATGGCAAGTAACGAGCCGATGCAGGATAACAGTAGTGAAGTGCAACAATTACGAAGCGAAATCGAAGATCTTAAGCAGCAAATTAACGCAATAAAAGCGCATTTAGGTCTTTAATAAAAACTGCGCCCGTAACATAATGTACTAAACGCTGACAACCACAACGAAAAATAGGAGCTCTACCATGCGTGCCGACATTCTGGCGGAAATGAAAGTCCAACCAACTATTGATGTAAAAGCGGAAATCACCCGTCGTGTTAACTTTCTTAAAAGCCGACTTATTGCTGCGCACTCTCGCTCACTTGTATTAGGGATCAGTGGCGGTGTTGACTCATCAACCTGCGGCCGTTTATGCCAATTAGCGGTGGATGAATTAAACCAAGAACATAACACCAACGAATATCAATTTATTGCTGTGCGCTTACCTTACGGCGTACAAGCAGACGAAGACGAAGCACAACTAGCCGTTGATTTTATTCAACCGAGTAAACGTATGACGGTTAACATCAAAGCGGCTGTCGATGGCATGCATGAACAAGCAATGGCCGCGGTTGTTGGTGGTGGCGCCGAATTGCCAGAACAAGCTAAAATCGACTTTATCAAAGGTAATGTAAAAGCACGCCAGCGCATGGTTGCACAATATGAAATTGCCGGCTTCTGCCAAGGGTTAGTTGTTGGTACCGATCACAGTGCAGAGAACATCACTGGTTTTTACACAAAATTTGGTGACGGAGCGTGTGATTTAGCCCCCCTATTTGGTTTATCAAAACGTCAAGTTCGTGCACTTGCTGAGCACTTAGGTGCGCCAGCAGTACTTGTGCATAAAGCCCCGACTGCCGATTTAGAATGTGATCGCCCAGGCCTGACTGACGAAGAAGCGCTTGGCCTCACTTACGATCAAATTGATGATTTCTTAGAAGGTAAAGACGTCAGTAGTGAAGTTGAAGAAAAGCTGACTGGCATTTACTTACGTACTCAGCATAAGCGCCAAGCGATCCCAACTGTTTACGATGCGCTTTAAACAACACTCAGCAATTCATAAATCGTAAATGACACCTCGAGGGCAATGAGTAGAAATAAAAAGCTAATGAGTTGCCCGCTTTTCACTTTTGCACACACATAAGCACCAAGCGGTGCGCCAAGCACCACAACAGGAATTGCAGCTAATAAGTAGGCTTGAATTTGTGAGTTAATTGTCTCGAGGTAAAAATAATTCACGATACTTGCAACGACAGACGTCACAGCCATAATGATCACCGTGGTTGCCGTTGCACGTTGGATATTCGCGTTATAAGCAATAACTAACAGCGCAAAAATAGCAATATCGGCGCCCGACCCTACCAACCCTGATGCAACACCACCCAGCGTTGCAATCAACGCGACCCGCGTTTTATTCACAATAATCTTTGTTTGGCTACAAATATGCTGAGCTCGGCGATAAATACGCCATGCTAAGGTCAACGCAAAACATAATAATAGTGCGCTAAAGACCCCTTTCACCGCTAACCTTGGTAAATGATCAGCAATGAACAATAAACTCAATACAGCGCCTAAAATAGCCATTGGCGTCGCGATTAACACCACTTGTTTGTAGTAAGGGATACGGCTAAAAATAATTGTTAAAGCTGCTGCTGTCATACCAAAGCTTTGGATAGCAAGAGAGAACACTTTCGCTGTCGCAGGTTCAATTGCTAATAGTTTGGTCATTACCGGAAACGCTACCGCACCGCCTCCTAGAGCCGTGCCACCAGCAACAAATGAGCCAACGGCCATCGTTGCAGCAATACTCAATTGCGCCACAAAATTACTCACCGCATTAGCAGGCCCTTGCGAAAGCAATAAAGTACTGTAAACAGCGATTATAAATAGCCATGGCACAGTCCGTAGCCAGCTAAATGATTTTATGACAGCAAACATAGTGAAAAAGAAAAGCATCAAGTATGGCTATTATGCCTGAGACAGAAAACCGAGCAACTGATCTATGTTTGACAGTATCGCGTAGAAAGTTTGGCAACATGATTGCAGTAAAGATGAAATAGTTCTGTAATTTGGTTTATAGTTGTTACAGTTATAGCCATTAAATACATTACATTTCGTATTAAAAATCTAAGGTTTTATATTATTTTATGTCATCGCCCATATTAATTACTGGCGCAGGCCAACGTATTGGACTCGCTCTGGCCGAGCACTTTTTAGCGCAAGGGCAAGAAATCATAGTCACTTATCGTACCCGCCATGCAGCAATAGATGTGCTTGCAGGAAAAGGTGCTACTTGTCTTCATGCCGATTTTAATAGTGACCAAGCTATCGGGCATTTTATCGAAGAATTAAAAACCCATACCAATCAGCTCAAAGCAATTATCCATAATGCGTCTAGCTGGGATTGTGAGGAAAATAACCACGATTACGCAGACCTGTTTGATAACATGATGCGTATTCACGCCAAAGCGCCTTATTTAATTAATCTAGCAGCTTCTGATTTGTTGCTGCATTATCAGCAAAACAGTGGCCAAGCCGCAGATATTATTCACCTAACCGATTATGTGGTTGAAAAAGGTAGCCCTAAGCACCTTGCTTATGCAGCAAGTAAAGCGGCGCTTGATAATTTAACCAAGTCGTTTGCCGCTAAATTTGCACCAGCCATTAAAGTGAATGCTATCGCTCCCTCGCTTATCATTTTTAACGAGCACGATAGCGACGAATACAAAGCAAAAACATTAAAGAAATCGCTAATGGGCATTGAGCCCGGCTGCGCCGAGATTATTAACAGCGTAGAACTATTACTAAACAGTCACTACATCACAGGTCGCTCTATGCCTGTTGATGGTGGCAGACATTTAAAATAACGAATTACTGAGAAAGCTATGCACGATGATTTAAAAAACAGTTACCAACAAATAATTAGCGCAGTGGGTGAAGATCCTGCTCGTGAAGGACTACTCGACACACCAAAACGCGCAGCAAAAGCAATGGAATACCTAACTAAGGGTTATCGTCAAACGTTAGACGAGATCACCAATAATGCGGTATTCACTTCAGATGCCGATGACATGGTATTGATCCAAGACATTGAGCTTTACTCTATGTGTGAGCATCACTTGCTGCCATTTGTTGGCCGCTGTCATATCGCTTATATCCCTAACGGCAAAGTACTTGGTTTATCTAAGTTTGCGCGAATTGTTGACATGTATGCGCGTCGTTTCCAAATTCAAGAACAATTAACCCATCAAATTGCTAAAGCAGTTGAAGAAGTAACTGGCGCGAAAGGTGTTGGCGTAATCGTTGAAGCAAAACACATGTGTATGATGATGCGCGGCGTTGAAAAGCAAAACTCAAGCATGCGTACATCGGTTATGTTAGGTAACTTCAGAGCCGATCCAAAAACCCGTAACGAGTTTTTACAACTAGTTAGAGGGTAATGATGGCCAACGCAATTATTAATGTCACTAACCTCAGGCTACGAACCTTTATAGGTTTTAACCCTGAGGAACGTGAGAAAAAGCAAGATGTAGTGATTAATTTAGAAATTCACTATCCCGCTGATCAAGCTTGTGAGACTGACGCAGTCGATAAAGCACTAAACTACAAGACCATCACCAAAGAAGTGATCAGCCTTGTCGAAGAAGGCCACTTTTTGCTGTTAGAAAAATTGGTTGCTGAAATTTTAGCAATTTGCCACCAGCATCAAAGTGTTCACTATGCCAAAGTACGCGTCGATAAACCTCATGCGCTGCGCTTTGCTGATTCAGTATCACTGACCCTTGATTGGCTAAAAGGTTAAAATAATTTATCAAGTCCAAGAGCAAAGGCAAGCACAGCTAAATAACGTGCGCCTTTGCCTAGGGTCACGAGTAACAAAAAGATTGAAAACTTAACCCTAAAAATTCCGCCAACAACCGTTAAAGGGTCGCCGATAATAGGCAGCCAAGCAAACAACAAACTGTAAACACCGTACTTATTAAATTGCTGTTCGGCTTTGTCTATCGAGTTTTGTGAAACAGGAAACCATTTACGGTCTTTAAATCGCATAACCTGCGTGCCCAGCCAATAATTCACACAACTCCCAAGCACATTACCCACGGTTGCACTTAGCCATAACAACCAAAGTAGATAGTCACCACTGGCTATCATTGCAGTCATCACTAATTCTGAAGAGCTAGGTAATAAGGTTGCGGAAATAAACGCGCTGAGAAATAACGATAAGTAGGCCATAAACATCACATAAAAAAGCTCAGCAAATGGCTGAGCTTTTAGTATATGGCAATTAGTTTACTTTATAAATTCTATCGCCATAGGGTATTTAACTTCTTTACCATCGTTGGCTTTAATCGCCGATACGACCACCATAATCAATGAGAATAGCGCAACCAATGGCAACAGAATGACACCAACGACAACAAACATCAGCATAAAGCAGACAATGTAGGCGATCATCATGGTTAATTGAAAGTTTAATGACTTGCGTCCATGCTCAGCTACAAGTGGCATTTCTTCTTTTTTTACAAGCCAAACAATCAAAGGTCCAATCACTGAGCCGAACGGGAAAAGCAAGCCGGCTAAGGCACTTAAGTGACAAAACATTGCCCATGTGCGCTGCTCTTTATCTGCCACAATTATTTCAACTTTTTGATTATCATCCATTTTAAATTCCTTGTTATGGGTCTGTTTGTCTCTCTACTATAAACTGTAATGACCTTTTACCCTAGCTAAATTGGTTAAATTTAATACTCCAAACCAACACTAAAGACTGTAATCAACGCTGTGATAAAAATGTGATAACTTTGTGAGAGTTTCTGGATATTGCTATTCGATACTGGTTTTGAATCATCAAAAACAGGAATCTCACATGAAAGCTTTACCTTTAACTTTGTTCGCTGCATGCGCAGTAACTAGCCTTGCAAGCCAAGCTGCTGAGCTTGATATAAAACTAACTAACCTCACGCAAGGTTTACACTTTACCCCTATCCTCATTACAGCTCATAACAGTGATAGCAAACTTTTCAGCGTTGCTATGCCTGCTTCTACAGCCCTACAAACTATGGCTGAAGGTGGCAATCTCGAGCCATTAATGACTGAAGCCACAGCCGCAAACAGCGACATGGTTGCCAATCCAGCTGAAGGTTTACTGGCACCAGCAAGCTCAACGATGGCGAGCTTATCCACCAAGGATGGCAATAACTACTTATCTCTAACAGCCATGCTACTGCCTACCAATGATGGCTTTGTAGGTTTAGATAGTTGGATGATCCCAACAGAAGCTGGTACCTACACTGTTTATCTCAATGCCTATGATGCGGGCACCGAAGCCAATGATGAGCTTGTTGTTGAAGGCTCAGGCATGCCGGGCACGCCAGGTATTCCTGCTGCACCGGGTGGCAATGCGGGTATGAATGGCAGCGGCGTCACCAGTAGCGAAACGAATATGATGGTGCATATTCATCCGGGTAACTTAGGCGACGACGATTTAGAAGCGGGGATAAGTGACCTCGATAACACCGTACACAGATGGTTAAATCCAGTTGCGATGCTAACAGTTACGGTTAAATAGGAGGTTATTATGCGCTTTTCAAAAAGCTTAATTATCCTCGCATTGAGTGCCAGCCTTGCGGCCTGTGGGGATTCAGATAATAACGAGGTGGAAGTAACAGATCCTGTAATGCCCGTTATGAGCTATGAATTTACAGTACAAGTTACGAATTTAACCAATGCCCAACCATTGTCACCGATTGCAGCCATTGCTCACTCTGAGGGTATGCTTTGGCAAATAGGTGAACCAGCTTCTGCTGCGCTCGAATTAATGGCTGAAGGAGGAGATAACAGTGAATTATTAGCAACTGATTTTGCTATGGCCTCAAGCTCAGCTGAGAGTCCACTCCCTCCAGGTGAGCAAGTCACTTTAATGCTGAGTACTGAGCAGCTTGATTCATTAAAAATCAGCTTAGCGACCATGTTGGTGAATACAAATGACGCGTTTACCGGTCTTAATGCAATAGACGTGTCTTCGTTAGCGGTTAATGAGTCACTGTCTCGCACTAGTTTTGCCTATGATGCAGGCACAGAGGCTAACTCTGAAGCACAAGGCACGATCCCAGGCCCTGCCGACTCAGGCGAAGGCTACAACGAAATGCGTGACGATATTAACCGTGTTGCAATGCACCCAGGTGTGGTTAGTCAAGATGATGGCCTGACAAACTCAGTGCTCACCAGCCAGCATAAGTTTGATAACCCGGTTGCTCGGATCACGATAACGCGGACGCAATAATAATCGCACTCCTTACACAGAAGGTCATAAGGATGTGCCTCTGTGATTTGGAGTGAGCCATGCGCCAAGAAAAATTATTAATCGTCGAAGATGATAGAGCAATCCGCCAACTTATTAGCACACAATTGCACTGCCTAAACTTACATATTGATGAAGCCTCGAGCGCAGAAACTGCAATAAAGAAGCTTGCCAGCTCAAGTTATGGCTTAGTACTGCTTGATATTAACCTGCCACAAATGGATGGCTTGAGCTTATGTCGCAAAATTAAAGAGCACTACCCAAGTATTGCCGTTATTTTACTGACCGCACTCAGTAGCGATATGGACAGAGTGATTGGTCTGGAAATGGGCGCTGATGATTACATTTGCAAGCCGTTCTTCGCTAGAGAGTTACAAGCACGAATAAAAACACAATTACGGCATAGGTCACAACTTATAGCAGCTCAATCACACCATGAAGATAGCGCTCAAGCGGCAATTCAACTTGGAGAGCTACACATTGAATTTGCCAGCCACCAAGCATTTTTAGCTGACCAAGTAATTAACTTAACCGCCACCGAATTTGATTTACTGGTCTACTTTGCCAAACACCCAAACCATGTTTTTAGCCGCCAGCAGCTACTAGACCAAGTATGGGGCTATCAACACAGCGGCTACGAGCATACGGTTAATTCCCATATAAACCGTTTACGCAGTAAGTTTGAGCAACATCACTCAGCCAATTTTATCGAAACAGTTTGGGGTGTAGGCTATAAATTAAACCCCGGTCAATTGAGTGCAAACTAATGAAATCAATGACGCTTTATCAAAAACTCGCTTGGTCATTAGTGATTATTTTTAGCCTGTTGTGCGCACTTGTTTTAAATTGGAGTAAGCAATTAGAGCAAAGCTCGGTACACCATGCTCAGCAAAATTTGCACCTCCAATTAGCCGAACATTTAGTGCATGATAACCCACTGATCCAGCAAGGTGTGTATGACTATAAGGCACTAGAAAACTTATTTCACACGCTGATGATACTTGGTCCGGCATTTGAATTTTATTTTGTAGATCCAGAAGGTCATTTACTGACTTATTCCGCCAAACCGGGGCAAGTCGTGAGGCAACAAATAAACTTAAGCCCGATACAGCAGCTGCTCGACAACCCCACTGCCACGCCAATTTATGGTGACGATCCACGTAGCAACGATGGCGTAAAAATTTTTTCGACCGCACCAGTTTATAATCAGCAACAACTGCAAGGCTATTTGTACGTGATAATTGGCGGGCAAGCTTACGATACAACCCTTAAAAACATTAAAGCCAATGATAACCTTTGGCTAGCCGCAATGTGGTTTATAGCCGCCTTAGTTGCGCTCTTTATTGCGATGTTGCTGTTATTTCGGTTTTTCACCTTACCGCTCAAAAAACTCAATAAAGAGCTTAATAAAATAGAAGCGGCTAACTACAGCCTAACCAAAATGTCATTGGACTCTAGCTATACAGCTGATGATGAAATTGGCAATTTAAGCAAAGGCGTCAATGCCATGCTGGCGCGTATTGATGAGCAATTTCAGTCATTACAGCACGCTGATAGACAACGCCGTGAGTTGCTCACTCATTTATCACACGATTTACGTACGCCACTCTCTTCACTGCACGGCTTTTTGGAGGTGATCAATAAACCGGATAGCCACTTAAACGAGCCTGAGCAACGTCATTATCTCAACCTTGCAATGGATAACTGCCAGCAACTAAAACAGCTGATTGAACAAATTTTTGAGCTGGCTAATTTAGAGTGCGGCCAAGTGAAAATACAATCCGAGACCTTTAATTTGGGCGAGTTGATTTATGATTGTGTGGCAAAGCTTGCTCTAACAGCGCAATCAGCAGGTATTTCGCTCAAGGTTATTCCCGAAATTTGCGATTTTACCGTGACAGCAGATATTGCAAAATTAGAGCGGGTGCTTACAAACTTAATCGAAAATGCCATTCGGCACACCCCAAATGGCGGTGAAATAGCCGTTAAAGTTAGCCAGCAAAGTGATCAGTTATACGTGGCAGTGTCTGATACCGGGGTTGGTATTCATGAGGATGAACTCAATGCGATTTTCGAACCTCATTATCAAGCACGTAATAGTATAAAACGAGGCTCAACAGGCTTGGGACTTGCTATTTGCAAGCAACTGCTCACCCTAATGGATAGTGAAATAAACGTAAAAAGTACCCTAGGAAAAGGCAGTGAATTTCGTTTTAATTTAGCAATGCAGGCATCCGCTTAATCACGGATGCCTGTGTTGTTATTATTTTTCGATACCCGCTAAATCGAGCATAAAGGCGTAATATAAAGCGGTATCTTGCAAGCTTTTAAAGCGCCCAGAAGCACCACCGTGCCCTGCTTCCATGTCGGTTTTGAACAGCAGCAAGTTATCATCGGTTTTATATTCACGTAGCTTAGCAACCCATTTTGCAGGCTCAAAATACTGAACTTGAGAGTCGTGTAAGCCGGTGGTGACTAACATATTTGGGTAAGCCTGCTTCTTAACTTGGTCATACGGCGAATATGACAGCATGTAATCGTAATAGACTTTATCATTCGGGTTGCCCCACTCGTCATACTCATTCGTTGTCAGTGGTAAGCTGGCATCTAACATGGTCGTGACTACATCAACAAAAGGCACTGCTGCAATCACCCCTTTATAAAGATCAGGCGCTTGATTCACAACAGCCCCCATTAGTAAGCCACCTGCACTGCCACCCATGGCAAAGATATTATCCTTATCACCATACTTTTGAGCTGCTAATGATTTAGTCACATCAACAAAGTCATTAAAGGTGTTTTGTTTTTTCAGCAACTTGCCGTCTTCGTACCAAGGACGACCCAGCATTTGTGAGCCACGGATATGCGCAATCGCAAACACAAAACCACGATCAAGTAAGCTTAATCGAGAGCTAGAAAAGCTCGGATCCATGGTCGCACCATACGAACCATAACCATATTGCATAAGCGGATTCGAGCCGTCTTTTTTGAACTTGTCTTTACGATAAACAAGGCTCACAGGAACATCGACACCATCTCGGGTGGTCACGTAAACTCGCTCAGAGGCATAATTGTCAGGATTAAAATCACCTAACACTTTACGCTGTTTAAGCAGGGTTTTTTCGCCACTTTCTAGGTTGATATCGTAGCTGCTGCCTGGCGTCGTCATACTTGAATAGTAAACACGTAAGTTAGGGTTATCTAACTCACCATTACCATAACTAAAGACCATATAAGTTGGGTCATTAAACGCTACGACTTGCTCTTGTTGGTTACGAAGGTCACGAATAGTGATACGGGTTTGCCCCATTTCTCGCTCTTCGTATACCAAATGATTGTTAAATAACTCGATGCCTTCAAGCTTTACGTTATCACGACCAGCAATTAGCGTTTGCCATTGCGCTTTATCATGCGCTTTATCGCGGTGCACTTTCATAAGTTGAAAGTTAACTGCATTTAAATTAGTAACAATGTAATACCAATCGCCTAACTTTTTGATGTCATATTCAAGCCCTGCTTCGCGTTCAATAAAACGTTTTGGCATTGCTTTGACATCATTAGCATCAATAACCGAGACGCCAGATGCACTGGTGCTACCATGACTAATATAGATCTCTTGTTGGTCTTTGCTCTTGTAAATACCGGTGTAATAACTAGTGTTTTCCTCTTCGTAAACGAGTTCATCGTCAGCTTGCGGGGTGCCTAGCGTATGGCGATATACTTGGTAGCCTAACAGCGTTTGTAGGTCTTTTTTGATGTAGTAAAAGGTTTTGTTGTCATTCGCCCACACGACATCACCTTCTGTGCCTTCAAGGCTTTCTGTGAGCATTTTACCTGTGGTTAAATCTTTTACTTTAATTGTGTAAATACGGCGACTCACGGTATCTTCACCATAAGCAAGCAAATTGCCATTTGGGCTCACAGCTAAACCGGTTACGGCAAAATAGTCATGATTTTTAGCAAGCTCATTCACATTTAAAATAACCTGCTTATCTTCTCCTAGGCTATCTTTGCTGCGCACATAAACCGGGTATTCGTCATCACCGCGCGTTTGTGAGAAGTAGTAATATTCCCCTTTTTTTGTCGGTACGGTATCGTCATCTTTCTCAATACGCCCTTTAAGCTCTTCGAATAGGGTGTTTTGTAGCGTTTGAGTATGTGCCAGTTTACTTTCAACATACGCATTTTCAGCATTCAAATGAGCAATAACAGCGGCATCTTTGCGTTCATCATCACGCATCCAATAGTAGTTATCGATACGTGTGTCACCATGAATGGTCATTTCATGAGGTATTTTTTTGGCGACGGGTGCTGCAATCTGAACTTGCTCTGTAATAACAGCTTGTTCTTTATTATCTGGGACTTTATTACACGCTGATAGAACAGCTAAAGAGAGTGCCGCAAGGCAAAGTGAATGGCCAACTTTCATGGGATTCCTGTGTTCGTTTTTATTATTCCGTCTCCAATATAAGTAAAAAAACTGCAATATATAAGTAGCCTTTGTGAAGCAATGTAAAAAGGGAGCCGAAGCTCCCTTTTATCAATTACTTATCAAGTAATTACTTTTGCTTACGACGACGCATAAATGCGAACGGTGCAGCAAGTAATGTTAACCATGCTAGTGAACCTGAAGAAGATTTCTTCTTCGGCTCTTCAACTACAACTGGTTGCTCAGATGCTTCATCAGCTAGGTTGTTAACTGTAACAGTTACCATCGCAGACTCTGAAACATTACCTGATCTGTCAGTTGCAACAACTTCAAGCTCAATTGATGTTAAACCAGCGTCATAATCAAGTACGTCTTGATTCATAACTACAACATCACCTGAAGATGTTACTGACACAGCCGTTGACGTTGAGCTAATTACGATAAACTCAGTTACAGGGCTTGCTAAGTCAGCACCGTAAGTTGCTTCTAAGGTACCAATTACCGTACCGTTTTCTGCATTTTCATTTACTGAGAACTCAGCATCAGCAACAACTGGTGGAGTGTTTGAATCAGATTCAGGTGTTGCAGCATATGCTTTAGAACCTGAGTCTGAAAGGATCATGAAATCTTCACCTGCATTGTATAATGTCGCTGAAGCACCTGGTTCAATTGAACTAACCACTTCACCAGCGTCATCAACAAGCATTGCATATACATCGCTTGATGCATCAGTGAATGTGTAAGTACCCATTGCAACATCACCTTCACCTGATGCAATTGGCGTCCATGTTTCTTCTTCTGTACGGAAACGAATGCTTGCACTCGCTTTACCCATATCTTCAGCAGTTAGACCAAATGCTTCAATACAGCTTTGCATTGTCAGGTGGTTATTACCGATGATTTGGTAAACATTGTCTAAGAAACCAGACGCGCTACCGTAACCGTGTGTAAAGGTAATTGCTGTGCCTGGCTCAACATCGTAGAACCATTCTAACTTACCATTTTGTACCGTTACATCGTATTCGCCATCTTGGTCCATATCGAAGTCAGCCATGAAGCCACCCACATAAGAGTGTGTAATACCTTCATTTAGAACAAGCGTCGTTAATGTCACAAAACCGCTTTCACAGATTTCAGTTGATACAGCAAACGTTTCGATTGACGCACCCACTAAGTCAAAGCGTTGGTCTTCATCAACATCATCAGTCATTACTGTTGGCGCGAACACTGGCTCAAGTGCTACAGCACCTGTATTTGTCACTTCATGTGCAACACCATTATCTGTTACCACAGGCATGAAGCTCATTGCTGCATTTGCTTTTGGTAATACGTGATAAACAAGGTGGAATGCTTCATCACTACCTTCAGAGAAGATTAACGCACCATCAAGTTCTAGGTTAGTTAAATCAGCCGTTGCATCTTGTGAGCCGATATTGTCATCCGTTAATGTCCACTCTGGTAACGTTGCAGGATCAATTGTCGCAGTTACGTCGAATGACATTGTTTGACCTGCAGGCACTGTGATTGACTCTGGGTAATCAAGAGCGAATGAACCACGCTCAACATCATCTGCATAACGTTGTTCAAGAGAAAGCGTGTACACTTTATCTTCGTTAGAGAAGTTCTTAACTTGAACTGTTTTAGTTAGCTCAACGGTTTCTGATGCATTCACTAAACCAAACGAAAGTGCTGCTTGTTTAGTATCTGCAGCCCACGCTGCAACTGGTAAGTTAGCCGCTTTGTTTACATCAACAAGACCCGCACCGATGTAACTAATTGGTGCAAGCTCAGCATCAGGGTTGATTGCTAATGGCTCCATAGTCACATTTAGGTTTGCAGTGTTCATTAACGTCGCTTTGATTTCAAACGCGTTACGCTCTGGTAGCGCTTCTTTCAATAAGCTCACCGCACCTGCTGTGATAGGACCAGAGAATGATGTACCCGTTGCGCCTGTAAGGCCATCACCAAGACCTGGATGAGCAGTCATGATGTTAACACCTGGTGCAGTAATTTCTGGTTTTAACAGACCGCCCATTGAAGGACCACGCGATGTGAAGTCTGCAATCGCACCAGACATAACAAGACGCTCAACCGTTAAATTAAATGTACCGCCCGCTTTAAGCGCCGTACCTGCTGCAAATGTTACGCCTACTGAAGGAATAGTAACAAGTGGCTCAGAACCACCCATAGGTGCTGGCGTACCATCATCAGTGTTGTTTGCGATAATAACAAATACTGCGCCTTTTTCTTGTGCGTAATATACTTTCGCACTGAAGTTACACGCACCACGGTCAAGAATTACGCCTTTACCTGTGAAATCAACATCATCAGCAAACGCTTCACATGCTGTTTGGTTTGCGTCAGGGTAAACTAGCTCAAGGTTGTCACTGGTGTAACTGAATGCGGTTTGTGGACCGAAGCTGGCTGGTTGTACAATCGCTTCTTCACCATTAACTGTACCACTACCAACTGATTCTTCACCTGTAGGGTGAGTCATTGCACCTACTGAAAGAGCGTTTTCAGTTGTACTTGGACCACCAACGATGAACGGGTATGCACCGTCATTACCAGCAGAGATAACAACGTTTGTGCCAAGCTTAACCGCTTGGTTGATGAATAAGCCTACAGCATCGTTGGCAATATCACCGTAATCACCACCTAGTGACATATTTACAACGTCAACACGGTCGCTCATATCACCGTCACCATTCGGATCCATTGCGCTTTCAAGTGCTAATAATTGCGCAAGACCTGGACAGCCACTATTACACACAGAGTAAACGAATAAATCTACGTTTGGCGCGATACCGTTCACAGAGTGAGAAACGTGTGTACCGTGGTTAGTTGTCACATCGATAGGGTCAGCATCATCATTAATAAAGTCGTAGCCGCCTAATACCTTACCTTGTGGCCAATCTACAGAAGCAGGGTCAGCAATCGCTGCAGCATATGCTTCATCTGTACCCGCACCGCCAAAAGCAGTGTGAGTGTAGTCAATACCTGTATCAAGTACAGCAACACGAACACCTTCACCTGTTGCTAAACCATTAGAAACTAAAGGCGTTGCTTCAATATAGTCAGCGCTGTCAGCAACATGCAACTCATAATCGTATACTGGGTAAATGCCCTCAACTTGAGAATTCGATAGTAACTTAGCAACATCTTGCTTGTTACCATTCACTACGATTGAACTTACTAATGTTGATGTTTTAGCAACAACTTGTACTGGTAAATCCATGCTATTAATAGCTTGTTCTACGCTTGCTTGCGCTACTTTTGCTTGCGCTTGAATCGATGCTACATCTGCACCCATTGTTTTCGCATTAATTGTTGCTGGAGCATTTAATTTTACTAGCCAGCTTGTCGCTTCACGATGAGCTTTCTGTTCTTTTTTAGTGACGGCGCTCGATTTAATTAATTTTTTACCGGCAAGATTATATTTAGAAAAGTCATTAGCTTGTGCACTAGCGCACATTGCACTGGTTACAGCCAAAGCAACTGCAGTTCTTTTTATTAGATTATTAGACATGGGTTCCCCTGGGATATGTTATGTTATCGTCTAAATAGTGATTGAAACTACGTTTCAGTCCCAATATAAAACGGAAAGCCAAACAAGAACAACATTTCCGTTACATTAGCGTTACATTCAGTACGCAACCGAACAACAAAACAGCTGTAAGCATATGTTTTTTTGAGGTTTAAACATGCAAGCTAGAGTTGTAAACATTTGTAAATGAACATCATGTATTGAGTTTTAATAAATAGAGTACGGTTAAATGAATTCAGAAGTAATCAACATTCTTACTATGGCAAAAGTGATTCAAACTGCTGTTGCACCGGTCTTTTTAATTACCGGTATTGCTGCAACGTTAGGCGTGCTTTCAAACCGCTTAGCGCGTATTACCGATCGAGCGAGACAGTTAGAGCGTAAGCTTAAAGTCAGTACCGATGAAGACTTCAATAAGTCGCTGACAACAGAGTTAAGAGCACTGTTAAAACGCTCACGCTGCATTCATATTGCATTTAGTCTGAGTGTACTCAGTGCTTTATTGGTGTGCGCCGTGGTCATGTGCTTATTCTTATCACACATTCAATCAATTAATTTAAGCGTGACGATTGCTAGCTGTTTTGTGGCTGCTATGGCACTGTTGATTTGTGGTTTTTTATCTTTATTAGGCGAGGTTTTCTTAGCAACAAGAAGCATGCGCCGCGGTATGATCTTCGCCGATATTGATATTAATGATTAATTAAGATTAACCGCAATACACTTGAATATTATATTGGGCTAAGATACAACTCAGTTAGTTTACTTTTATGACATCTTAAGGGGCAAAAGGAATGAAATTAAAACAATTAGTACTAGGTGCAATGCTTTCAACAATGGCACTGGGCGCATCAGCAAATTCTGTATTTGAAGAACCAAGCGATGCAATCGAGTATCGTCAGGCAGCATTTTCAATGATCCGCGTACAAATTGGTGACATGGGCGATATGCTAAAAGGAAAAGTACCTTTTGATGCAGAACGTTTTCAAAAGCGTGCAAACAATGCAGCGGCATTATCAAAAATGCCTTGGGAAGCTTTTGTAGCGGGTTCCGATAAAGGTGATACATCTGCACTTGCAGCTGTTTGGAGCGACAACGAAACCTTCATGAAAAAAGCAGTCGCTTTCCAACAATATGCTGATGAGCTAGCAGTAGCTGCACAAAGTGGCGACCAAAAAGTAATTGGTAAAGCATTTGGCGCATGGGCTAAAGGTTGTAAAGATTGCCATAAGTCTTTCAAAGACTAGTCTAGTAATCATTTAAACTAAAAAGGCGCTTATTAGCGCCTTTTTTCATGTTTTGAAGTTGCTACCCAAGCAAATAGCTGAGCGGCTCTGCGCCCCACGTCGTAAATAACACCACTAAGCATACTGCAAAAATAATAAAAGCGAGTACGGGTGATTTAGTGACTGGCTCAGTGACCGATACCTGATCGCTACTGCCCGTTAGCATGGGTTTTACTAAGTTCTTACCCTTGATACGGTAAATCACAATCGCCAGAATATGTAACACTATGGCATACAACAAAATATCAAAGTTTAGATGGTGCAACCAACCAGCAAGCTCTACGGTGTCTGTTGATACATGCGCCACCAGCGGGCCATCCGTTAAAATATCGTCACTAGTCATTAAGCCCGAGGTTAACTGCACAATAAGCAAAACAAAGAAAGCGATCACCATATAACTACCCGCCGCACCATGACCCGCCTTATGCTCACTGCTTTTAAACGATTTTATTGCCGCAACAGGCGAATGAATAAGTGCAGAGAGTTTTGCCGTTTTGCTACCAACAAGGCCCCAAACAAGGCGTGTAATAATAAGCGCCAAGGTAAAGTAGCCTGCAGCAAAGTGCAGCTCCAACATACCTTCTTCAGCACTAAAATAGAGTGTTGCGATGGCCGCAACTAATAACCAATGGAAGCTTCTTATAAAGCCATCCCATACTTTAACTTTAGACATTGTAACTTTCCCTTTAAAAGACGCTTATAACTTGCAGATATGAAATTTCAGCAACGGGTTCGGCTATACATTATTGCAAACTTCAGTTATTTTGACACACCTCTATTTCAGCCGTTTTGATCTGAGCCATAACAACAAACATGAGCGATAAGATGCATAAATCAACAATAAGAGCCTTGCTAAAAGGATTTTTCGACATGCTCCCCTTATGCCTTGCGGTGTTACCTTGGGGGATTTTATGTGGTTCGTTAGCTGTTCAAAATGGCTTCAGTGCTTTAGAAACACAAGCTATGTCGTTGTTGGTATTTGCAGGCTCAGCACAACTCGTTGCGATTGAATTAATGGCCGGCAATACCCCGCTTTTAACTATCTTATTTACCACACTCATTATTAGCTCACGGCACTTTTTATATGGTTTAGCTATTCGTCACAAAGTCATTGATCAACCCTTTCGTTGGCGCCTGCCTGTGAGTTTTGTATTGACGGATGAATTATTTGCTTTTTCGCATCATCGCAAAGCCTATCGCACAAAAGTGCGCCTTATTTATGCACTCAGTGCCGGGTTTAGTTTTTATATTGCCTGGAATATCTGGACCCTGCTTGGTATTGTCGCAGGAAGCCTCCTCCCCGATTTAACACACCTAGGGCTTGATTTCGCCATCGCAGCCACGTTTATTGCTTTAGTTATTCCGGGTGTAAAGAACCTTGCAACACTGGCTACTGTGATCACCGCTGGCGTTGTTGCAACGCTATTAAAAAATCAGGGCTTTCAACTTTGGCTTGTCACTGCGGCTCTTATCGCTATGACAGTGGGTTACCTAATTAGTCGCTGGCAGGCAAAAGAGGAGCATACACAATGATGACCACCATTTTATTAATGGCGTGTATCACCTTCTTCACACGTTACTTATTTTTGCACCGTGCATTACCGTTTAAAGTCGGCCCCAAAATGCAGCAATTCTTAAGTTTTAGCGCCCCAGCAGTACTCACCGCAATTTGGGTGCCCATTGTGTTTATTAATGACGAAGGGATAAATCTAGATTGGCAAAATCCCTACCTAAGTGCTGCTATCGTATCTGTTATCGTGGCTTATAAGACGCACAACATATACTACACAACACTGGCAGGGATGGGATTATTTATAATCTTAAGTTAAACGCTCGCTAGTAAAATCGCGCGGCTTTTTTCAAGTGTAACTTGCTCACGCTCACCAAGCGCCGTCATACCATGGCGCTCAAGCTGCGCAACAAGTTTATCTGCAACACTTTCATCTAGCTTATAATCGCTTAAACGAGTTGGCATTTTAACACTATGGAAAAATGCTTCTGTTGCAGCAATGGCGTTATCAATCGCCGCATCTTCATCGCTGATATCAAGACCTAACACTCGCTCTGCGTATTGTAATAGCTTGCCACGCTTCGTGTCTTTTTGCTCTGCCATCATACGCGGTAATACAATCGCTAATGTTTGTGCGTGGTCCAAGCCATACACCGCAGTCATTTCGTGGCCA
Organism: Pseudoalteromonas sp. S4492; assembly: GCF_005886115.1. Classification (NCBI taxonomy): domain Bacteria; kingdom Pseudomonadati; phylum Pseudomonadota; class Gammaproteobacteria; order Alteromonadales; family Pseudoalteromonadaceae; genus Pseudoalteromonas; species Pseudoalteromonas sp. S4492. Next base: position 16,046 of record NZ_PNCP01000026.1, on the reverse strand, counting down.
ATCATGTGGGTTGCCCAGTCTTGTGGTACACCTGCACCAATCAAACCATTTAATGCCATAGTTGCTGACCACATTATATTCGCACGCACTTGATAGTTATCAGGCTCAGAAAATGCTTTTGGCCCTTCTTCGATAAGGGTCATTAAAATCCCCTCAGCAAAGCGGTCTTGTAATTTGGCACCCACATCATATGTTAAGTATTGCTCCATCGTGTGCACAAACGCATCCACAATACCATTCGTTACCTGACGCTCAGGTAATGAGAATGTCACTGCAGGATCAAGAACTGCAAAACGAGGACGCACAAACTCACTGGCAAACGGCAGTTTGTCTTGAGTTTCTAAGTTTGATACAACACTGAACGTGTTTGATTCTGAGCCAGTTGCAGGTAATGTCAGTACAACGCCAAGTGCTACTGCAGATTTAACTTCAGCGCCTTTTGCTAAAATATCCCATGGTTCGCCAGTAAATTCTGCCGCAGCGGCAATAAATTTACTACCATCCACCACTGAACCACCGCCTACAGCTAAGATATAGTCAATTTGCTGCTCTTTAACCAGCTCTACCGCTTTCATACATGTTTGGTAACTTGGGTTTGGCTCAATACCCGCAAATTCAAACCAAGTATGCTCACTTAATGCGGCTTTAACTTGATCATAAACACCGTTTTTCTTGATGCTGCCGCCACCATAAGTAACAAGCACCTTGGCATTTTTTGGGATCTCATTTTGAATTTCTTTAATTTGTTGCTCACCAAAATGAATTTTGGTTGGATTTTCAAAGCTAAAATTTAACATGCTTACTCCCTTATATTTGTGAGTATTAATCAGTGACTCGACTATTGTAGTTGTTTTTATATAGGGATAAAGCCAGCAAATAGATAATCACTTTTGCAGACATGCAACAATAAACGACCTAAACTGCTATTAATTTACTGAGGCATTCTAGGGTACAAGATAATGTGGCAAGGCTTAGAGGAATTTTTATATGTTGTAGAGCACGGCAGCTTTACTCATGCAGCAAAGGCTATGGAAGTATCAACTTCACATATTAGTCGGCAAATACAACAACTTGAAAACCGTTTAGGCTCGGTGTTATTTCAACGCACCACTCGCAAAATAAGTCTTACCGATGCAGGCCGTGAATACGCAGTAAAATTAAAAGCAATTCGCCAAGAGTTAATCGATGCAAACAATCAATTACAAGGTGAACAACGTCAACCCAAAGGGCTAATTCGCATCACAGGAGCAGGCGAGTTCGTGGCAAACCAAGTTGCACCGAAAGTGGCTGAGTTCGTAAAGCGTTATCCTGAGGTAGAAGTCGATCTCGACTTTAATAGCCGCAACGTCAATTTAGTTGAAGAAGGCTTTGACTTAGCTATCCGCTTTGGCAGGATGCAAGACTCGAACTTAATTGCCCGCCCGTTATGTAAGCGTGCTATGACACTTGTTGCTAGCCCAGAATATTTAGCCAACCACACTCCCCTCAAAACACCTTACGATCTGGCTGAACATAATTGCTTAATAACCATGCGAAAACGTTGGCGATTTAATATTGACGAAGAAATCAAAGAAGTTCGTATTGATGGTAATTGGCGCAGTAACCACCCACAGGCAATTTTAAATGCTGCTGTAGCTGGAGTTGGCATCGCCCACTTAGCGTTAGATATTGTGGAGCCTTACTTAAAAAATGGCCAATTGGTTAGTATTCTGGATGAGTTTCAGGTTGGTGATAATGCATCTTGGTTAGTCTACCCAAGAAAAGATCTATTACCGTTTCGTGTACGTTTACTAATAGAACACTTAACCAATGCATTTGCTGATTAAAATTTACCCTTTTAGAAAAATGCCAAGCACGTTAGAATCACTGCAACAATAATAAAAAGTTATCACTATGAGCGAATTTCACCAACTCTCTGCTACCAGCCTACAAGGCCAAACCGTTGACTTTTCTGATTTTGAAAACAAGGTCGTACTTGTTGTAAACACTGCAAGTAAATGTGGCTTCACTCCACAATATGAAGGCTTACAAACACTGCATGAAAAATATCAAGAGCAAGGCTTAGTAATAATTGGCTTTCCTTGTAACCAATTTGGTAAACAAGAGCCTGGGGATGCGAAGGAAATTAAAGAAGGCTGCCTTATTAACTATGGCGTTAGCTTTTTAATGATGAGCAAAGTCGATGTGAATGGCGAACATGCTCACCCTGTCTTTAGATACCTAAAATCAGAGTTGCCGGGCTTTATTACCCGCAAAATAAAATGGAACTTCACCAAGTTTTTAATTGGTAAAGACGGCAAAGCCATTAAGCGATATGCGCCACTAACAAAACCTGAGCAGCTCGAGTCAGACATTGTTACTGCACTTAGCAAGTAACAATGTCTTAAAGCAATAAAGAGGCAAATTGCCTCTTTATCTAAATTTATGCTTAGTCGTTCAAGTACTCGTCAAAGTCGTCATCGCCTAAGTTTCTACGCAAGCGTTTTTGTTCAAGATAGTCTTCCAACTTCTTCTTAACGCGTTGCTTTTTCTTGTCGTGTTGATTACGCCCGACCATTTCGTACTCGTCTTCAACAAAATCGTCATCTAGCGCGTCATAACTAAATGTCTTACCCACAACCCACTCCATAAAGTGTTTGAGACCAATTCAGGAGATTAAAATTTGCTCGATGAATTGGCAAAGATTAAAAAGCTCAGTAGTAATTTAGTATCTAAAAAACCACCAAAATAAAGCCATACACCCATGCTAAATAGGCCATATGTCAATATTGTGAATAAATAGCGCTAAATTCGATTTCTGAAAAGTGAGAGTTTTTTATCGTTTCGATAAAACACATTTATGCATGTATATTTTTTAGTGAATTTGACTAAAAAGTGGTTAAAACTTTATTTTCATCACTTTGGTAAAAACAGCCAAAACAACACAACAATTTGAAATATATGAAATTATTAACTTTGGCATCTTAATTGATTATGTATTTGTGTCATTTCAAACAGGAAAGAAAAAAATGAAAAAGTTATTGTTAGTAAGTTCTTTATTTATCGCTACCAGCGCAATGGCTCATAACGATAATGATACAAATATTTCATTCAGCGGTGAGCAATGTGATGTTGAATTTAAAAATGATGTACGCATCACACCTAGCGAGTTAGAAGTATACACAGCCGATAATCGCACGATGAAAATCATCGATCAGCACACTTTGTATATCGATGGTCAAAGCGTATCGCTTGATGCTTCACAACAGCAAGCAATTGCAGATTACTCAGACAGCTTACGCAGCCAACTTCCTGAAGTAGCAAATATTGCGCTTGATGGCGTAAAAATCGCAGGCGTAGCAATTGAAGAGGTATCAAAAGCCTTCAATATTGACGGCCTAAACGACATTTCAGAATTAATGGACGATATCAGCGTAGAAGTGCAAAACGCTTTCTATCAGCAAGGTGCGTTCACCATGGGTCAGCAAAATTTCGAAAAATTTGGCCAAAACTTTGAAGACCAATTTGATGAGCAAATCGAATCAGCAGTCGAGTCAGCCATGATGCAATCGATGGGCAGTATTTTAGTGGCGCTAGGTTCTGAGCTTTTAGGCTCAGGTGGCGACATGGATGAATTTGAACAACGTATGGAAAACATGGGCGCACAAATCGAAGCGCGTGTAGAAACACAGGCAGCTCAACTGGAAGAGCGCGCAGATGCATTATGCGGCAGCTTTGCAGATATCGCTCACAAAGAACAAGAGTTAGTGGCGCTAGTACCAGAGCTAAGAGAGTACCAACTATTTACTTTCAAACAGAACGCAGAGTAATTGACGAATTAACATCCCTGAACCAAAAACTTGGTCCTTTCGCGCAGAGCTTGCTCTGCGCTTTTTTATTTTTTGGCCAGCACAGTCAGTTGCGATAACGTTTTAATCGCCTGCTCTAAGTTTTCAGACCAAGGCAAGCCATAACTTAAACGAAAACAGCTACGGTACTTTTTACCCGCTGAGAATATCAACCCTGGTGTAATGCTGATCCCCGCCTCTAGTGCCAAATGGAATAACTTTACCGCATCATATTGGCTACCAAGATCAACCCAGATAACACAGCCCCCTTGCGGGTTACTAATACGCGCACAATTTGGCATATATTGCTGCAGGCACCAAATCATGCGCTCTTTGTTGGTGCTTAAGCGCTGTCTAAGCAAACGAATGTTACGGTCGTACTCTCCGCTGGCTATAAACTCATACAAGGTCCACTGGTTTATAAGTGGCGCAGAGCAACTAAGCGCGCGTTTATGCCGTCTTGCTTGTTCTGCAAACTTACCGGCAATGATCCAACCTATGCGGTAACTGGGGGCAGCTGTTTTTGAAAACGACGCGCAGGTGATCACTAAGCCCTTTTTTGAATAGGCCTGTGCAGGCGTCGCACGCTTGGCTGTAAAATGTAAGTCGCCATAAACATCATCTTCAATAAGCACCACGTCGCGCTGCTCCAAAAGTGCCACTAATTGCTCACGCTTGGCATCAGGCATAAAGCTGCCAACAGGGTTATTTAATGAGGTAGAAAACACACAGGCTTTTATATCATGCTCATCGAGTGCTTGAGCCAAGTCATCTAGCCATATTCCTTCATCAGGACACAGCGGTATTTCCAGTGCCTTTAAACCTAAGCTTTCAATTAACTCGATAATGCCAAAATAACAAGGCGACTCGATTGCAATAACATCACCGGGTTTAGCGACACACTTAAGGGCAATCGCCAGTGCCTCTTGAGCACCGTTGGTGATCACTAATTCATCGCTATCAACCCCAATACCAAAGTCCAGATAGCGATGAATGAGTTGCTTTTTAAGTGGTGCAAAGCCATCCATTGGGCCGTAATTAATTGCCGATGCGCCAGCCAGTGTCATTACTCGGCGCATTGTTCGTGCCAGCGCTTTATCTGTTGGAGCTGCGGCCACAGGGTTGGCGATACCAAATGGCACCACATTAGCTTTATGGATAGCGCTGTAGACTTGCTCAATCAAGCCTTGCTTATTGACTGTGGTCGGCTCTCGACTGAGCCTAACTCGCTTTGGACGAGACTGATTTAACTGTGAAGACTTTAAAAAGTAGCCTGACTTTTCTCTGGCTTCGATCAGCCCTTGCCCTTCAAGTAATTGATACGCTTGCTTTACCGTTGGAATACTAATGTTGAGCTTATCAGCCATTTTTCTGAGCGAAGGTAATTTTTCACCCGGTAATAACGAGCCTTGCAAGCAAAGATCTCTAACTAGCTGAATAACTTGTTGATATAAGAACTCACTGTTACTACGACTGATAACTTGTGACATAGCCCACCAAACTGTATAGGTTGCATTTCTAGTTTTCTGTATATGTTAAGTATACAGAAGCGAACTAAAATGAACATACTTTCAATTTTTAGGTACTAACTATGAAAAGCGCCGCTCTCTACCTTGCTACAGTATTGATCTGGGGATCGACTTGGCTAGCTATTGAGTTTCAACTGGGTGATGTCGCTGTTGAGGTCTCTTTATTTTATCGCTTTGCCATTGCAGCCATTTTAATGTGGGCCTTTGTGCTGGTAAAAAAACTCCCTATGCAATATTCACTGCGTGATCACGGATTTTTTGCATTATTGGCTTTATTTAACTTTGGTTTAAATTATTTAGTGCTGTATTGGGCGCAGAATTATCTCACCTCAGCAATGGCCTCAATTGCCTTTTCGATGTTGCTATTAATGAACATTATTAACACCCGCTTGTTCTTCGCCAAGCCAATTGCAAAACGAATTTACTTTGGCGCACTACTTGGCGTAATGGGTATTGCCAGCTTGTTTTGGCCACAAATTCAGCAATTCGACTTGAGTAATGGTGCGTTGGTCGGGTTACTACTTGCGCTGTCAGGGACCTTTGTGGCTTCATTGGGAAATATGGTCAGCGTTCGAAACTCTCAGCGTAATATTGGCGTACTTCAGGGCAATGCCTGGGGCATGTTATACAGCGCTTTAGGGCTAGCTGCTTATGTTTTAGTAAGCGACGTTGAGCTGACATTGAATGCCCCAACCAGTTATTGGGTATCGCTCTTCTATTTAGCAGTATTTGGTACCGTAATCGCATTTGCTTGTTACTTCGCGCTACTTAAAAATATCGGCCCTGAGCGAGCAAGCTATGTAATCGTATTGTTCCCGCTGGTTGCAGTGGTTTTAAGCACCTTATTTGAAGGATTCGAATGGCAAGCGAATACCTTTATGGGATTTAGCTTGGTGCTATTCGGAAATGCTATCGTGCTAACTCCAACTCGACAAATTAAAGCATTTTTTGCTGCACGTAACCTACAGCAAAAAAGCTCCATCCCCAGTTAGAAGTGACTATGTCGCCTCTAACACCAAGCGCTGGCAAATTTTGCCGGCGCTTTTTTATGGCACATGAAAACGAAGTGCTTGTTTGTGAATCTTAACTTTAGCCGGAGTAAAACCAACGAGCTCACCATCGGCTTCTATAGCCAGTCCTTTCGAGGTGATCTCGGCAGTCGTTAAACGGGTATATTCCAGCGCGTGCAAACTATGATGCTTTACGAGCAGTAAATACAAAAAGCTGAGCAGGTTTTTCAATAAACCGCCAGCTGGCATGCAGTAGCAATCAAGCTGACCATCATTTAACTTTGCCCGAGGGGCAATCTTTAAGCCACCACCAAAGTAATGATGATTAGCAAAAATCGTTGCTAAATTACTGTAGTTGAGTGCTTTACCATTAAACTCACCCTGAAGTGATCGTGCCCGAAATGAAAATAGCTGTTTGATGCCCTGCCAAGTGTAGCCAAACGAGCTAAAACTTCCGGCTTTATTTAGTTTAGTCACGACTTCAGCGTCAAAACCTATTCCCGCCACATTAATAAAATAGCGTTGATTGATTTGTCCAACATCGATTAATTCTGTACGGCTATTAAAAACAGCTTCATACCAAGCCTGTTGTTTACACGCAAAGCCACGAGCAAAATCATTTCCTGTGCCTGCTGGAATTAACGCGATAGAACAGCGACTCGTCATTAATGCATTAACGGCTAAATGCAGCGTCCCATCACCACCAATCACCACAACTTGAGTCTGGTTATTAGCCAAAAGCGCAATATCAGCGCAATCATTCTCAAACTTGCCTGTGGTTAAATACAATTCAGGCTCAATCTGTCTTTTTTTACATTCTTTTAGTAGCCAATCAACACTGTTTTTATGATTTTTTTTGTCACTTGGCTTTATTATTATCAACATCAACGGTTACTTCTTTTCTTGCATGGCAAAAACACCACGCTCGTTCAAATTATATTAATCTGAATAATTAATCACTTTCTCACTCTAAAAACGCATAAATAAAAACACCAAAAGCTAAAAACCTTTATTTACTTACACTTCAACGCAAATGCAATTGCATAAGCATGCAGAGCAATGTGTATTTAAAAACTTAACCCCATGTTAATAAAAGGCTTTCAGATTAGAAAAAGTTATCCGATAGACTCAATTTTTATCGTTTTATTTTTGTCCAGTTTGGTTGCAAAATACTCACGTTTTCAACCAAACACAACCCGGAGCAAAGTAATGAACCCAATTAATACATTAAACCAAAACGCTGCAGCTCATGTTGCCGTAAAACCAACAAACCGCAAAGCAAAAATGTTGGCAAAACTAAATCGCTACGGCAAAAAGTTAGCTCTTGGCGGCGCAGTACAACACAAGTAATCCCCAACCATGGTTACTTTATCGGTGCAGTAAACACCCAACCACTAACGAAGATCCTTCTTTAGCTCCTCCGTTTACTGCCCCAACCCCCTTCTTTTAAGTTAAAAACAGCAAATAATTAAACCTTTTTACAAAAAACCCCCTCTTTACGCTCAAAAAACAAGCAAACAAACTTTTTCCTATTTACACAGCCGATTCAGCTAAGTATTATTCTCGCATCACGATGTGGAGAGATGGCAGAGTGGTCGAATGCACCGGTCTTGAAAACCGGCAGGGGTTTGTAGCCCCTCTAGGGTTCAAATCCCTATCTCTCCACCACTTATTTTTATTTGTTGATTTATTTCAGCAAATTACAATCAGAATTATGCGCTGGAGAGGTGGCCGAGTGGCCGAAGGCGCTCCCCTGCTAAGGGAGTATAGGGTTTGTAGCTCTATCGAGGGTTCGAATCCCTCCTTCTCCACCATTTTATTATTAAAAACCGCTTTTAAGCGGTTTTTTTATGCCCGAAACCTTGCACACTTCATTATATTTCATGCATGCTAAGTATCTATTTGCTACACAAAGTGATGCTATGTTTCGTTTTGCATTTTTTACTCTTGCCCTATTTGCCAGCGCCAACAGTCAGGCCACTATTTATAAGTGCATGATTGACGGGGTTGCCACCTTTACAGAGCAGCCTTGTGGTAAAGACGCAGTAATCGTGAAAATTGCACCGCCACCAGCAACTAACCAACCCCCAGCCACAGAGCAGCCGGAAAAACCACAAAAGCCTGCGGACTTAAGTGTTGAGGATTATTTAAAAATTCAAAAAGCCGATCGCGAAATAGACCGCCTTCAGTTAGAAATCAAAGAACTACAAAAACAACAAAGTGAACGCATCGATAAACTCAATAATATGACGCAAGATGCCGCAAACAGGTTAGGTGCGCCTTCTATTGAAGATGCTATCAGCAAACAAAGTGAGCGTATTAACGCTTATTATAAAAGCCAAATCACCATCCTCGAAAAACAGGTAGCACAGTTAGAAGAAGGCAAGAAACAGCTAACTGAGCAAAACAGCCAGTCCAATTAGTCTAGCTTACCAAAACTGGTCAGACATGATATAACAGGTTTGCTGATTAAGTTTAGGGATCAATCGTTTTGCAAATTCACACGCTCGAAGGTTATATTCAAAATATCTATTTGGTTGAATATCCAGATAAATTGATGCTGCTTGATGGGTGTTGCCGTGCTGATGTGAATACTGTATTTGACTATATTACCGAGCAACTCAAGCGCCCCATCACAGACTTAAAACTGATAGTAGTCACCCATATGCACCCCGATCATGCCGGTGGAGCGCATGCATTAAGAAAGTTAAGCGGTGGCAAAATAGCTACGTCGAACGCCCCTGGGCAATGGTATAGAGGCATTGCTGGTTTTTTAATGCATTTAACCGATATCGCTTTGGCTTGGTGGGTCGCCGGTAGGTTAAATAAAAAACGCCACAATCTTTGGTACAGCCGCCATTTAGATGCAGATTATTACCTTGCCACAGATGCAACCCTACCGGGTTTTGACGATTGGCAAGCACTGCATAGCCCAGGTCATACAGACCGAGATATTAGTCTGTATCATATTCCTAGCGAGCGAATTTACATTGCTGATTTATTGGTAAAAGTAAAAGGGCAGCTTGTGCCACCCTTTCCTGTTTTTTACCCAAAGCTGTATTTAAACTCTTTGTTAATGCTAAAAGCGCTGCAACCAAAACGAATTATGTTTGCCCACAGTAACGAAGTTAGTATTGATGACATCGACTTTGAGCAAATTTTAGCGCTGGTCCCCGAAAAACCAATGACGCACTGGCGTTCCGTCAAAGCAAAGGCCCGACAAGCACTTAATTTAAAGCGCTTTTCACAGTCTTGATAAATTTATCAATATCCTGCTGCTCATTATAAATATGAGCTGAAACTCTTAAACCTAAGTGACGTTCATCAACCGCAATATTCGCTGCAATAAGCGCAGCTTTTACAGCCGCTTGTTGCTCGCCAAAATGCATAATGGCCGTTCCAGAGCATTTGTCAGCCTGTATTGGTGAACGCATATAATCAGCTAATTGATCATGAAACTGCGCGAGCATTGCTAAGTTATGAGCGCGTACTTTCTCAATACCAAGATCAGCAAAGTAATTAATACTATGCGAAGCCAAAATATAAGGTGCAACTGAGGGTGTGCCACCCCAAAAGCGCAACGCGGTTTGATGATAAGCAAAGTGCTTAATATCAAACTCAAACGGATTTTGATGAGAAAACCAGCCAACATCTTGTGGCTGACAAAGTGATAGCTGCTTGCTGTTAACCCATAAATAAGCAGCACCCGGTCCACCACATAGCCATTTGACACTCGAGCCCAACATAAAGTCGGCATCTAGCTTAGTTAAGTCGACCTCTAAAATACCTGCAGACTGCGCAACATCAAGTAAGCTCAATGTGTTGTGTTGTTTCGCGATATTTATAATTTCATGAATAGGCGCTTGCTGACCCGTGTTTGAATAAACATGGCTAATAAAGACTAAATCAATATCATTATTCGCTAAATATGACTGCCAAACCTGCGCATCGGTTAAGTCTTCATGCTTATCAATAAACACGATTTCAGCACTTTCAGGTAGGGCTTTTTGCATTGCAAAACCCATGCTTGGAAAATCACTTTCTGCCATCAACACTTTGCAATTTTCTTGTTGCAGTCGCTGGTGCGACATCAAAAGCTTAGTTAAACCACTCGATAAGTTAACTTGTGGGCAAAATAGCTCACTGTGCGAGTTAAATAATTTAGCGAGACTACTCGTAAATGCCTCGACACCTTGCAGCCACTGTTGCCATGGTTCTTTATTTTCATGTTGCCAAGCGGCAAAAAACTGCTGATGAAAATGCTGCTCAGCAGATTTTAATGGTCGCCCAACAGAGTGGTTAAGCAAATAGCTGCCTTGTGGAATTACAAAATCGTTTTTGTTCATTACTTAATCCACTGTTTTAACTTAGTTAAGTCATCGAAACGAGTGCGAATATCATCCCGCTTTACTGCCGCACGGCGATCACGCAACTGCTCTAGTGAGTTTAGTAACACATGCAAAGGCGGCCCACTGGCTGTGACTTTATCCATATGTTGTTGCTGCATTTGCTGTGAAGGCTGCGCAATATATTTACTGACCAATTGATTATGATGGCCAATGGCAGTATCACCATGCAGTTTACACACTTGAATGAACAGCTTTAAGTTAGTTTGTAACCATTCACTATCGCGCTCAGCTTCTGCCGCTAAGAAGTCATCCATAATACTTGTCATACGCATGCTCTCACGCAGGATCTGCTGATCTTCAGGCATCATATACAAGAATTTATCCACCAGCATTTGCGAGTAACTAGGTTCATTAGCAAAGCAAAGACCAAGTAATAAATCGATGACATTAATGCCCGCAAAATCACCGGCATTCGCACCTCGATATACCTCTTTACCTACTCGGTACGGCTTGTAATACGGACGTACACAATAGAAAAAACGGTCTGTGTCGAGCTTGTTATATAGCGCATTATTCGAATCAATCACATCAAGCAGCGCTTGTTTTGCTACTGCCAGTAAATCAGCCGTGATAGGGTGCGATATCCCTAACGGCTGAATTTTTAATAAAGCATCTGCCGCGCGCTTATACGCTAAAATGCCCTTGGTGTTGTAATCGACAAAGATTTTCTCATCTTCAAGGTCAGTAAAGCGCTTATACAAACCATCAACCGCTTTATTGTGGGTGGTTAAATGCGCCGTTGCAAATCGCGGGGTTACACCAATAGATGCACCGATGTGCATTGCCAACGCAGAGGCTTCAACAAGCGGTGAGCTTGTTTCACGAGAAGGCTCAGTGATTTCATGTCGACGGCATGCCGCCATATACAAACCAACATTACCTAATAAATCGAAGGCGTTATCAAAGCCTTCATCGGTATTGCCCTCAGCCAGTAAAGCACAAATATGCTCATTACCCTCTTGCTCTAATTGACGTTTAAGGTGCTCACCGACACCCTCTACATTCGCTTTATCGTCTTGTTGCCAATATAGTTTTTCTAATTCGCTGTTGATTTCAACAAAACGGGTGCGAAGCCAGCTATCAAATGCCTTGGTGTTCTCAGTCACAGGCTCACTCCAAAATAATTATATTGCGATAATGTTAACAGAGTTCAATGAGTGCTAATCGCCAAAATATAGACTAGAATCCACCTAGATTAGTGAAAATCACTCAAATTAAAATGAGATTAGACAAAAAAGACCAACAACTACTTAATGCTCTACAAGACAATGCAAGAACTTCTGTCTCGGAGCTGGCCCAGTCTGTTAGCCTGTCAGATACCCCTTGCCTTCGCCGCATTAAAAAGCTCGAATCAGCAAATGTGATCAGCGGTTATCATGCTGCCATCAATCCTAAAGCCGTTGATTTAAATGTGTCTGTGTATGCCTTTGTTCGCTTAAACCAAAACTCTGTTGCCGCTGCTGAGCAATTTGAACAGCAGGTTGAGAAGCTTGAACATGTGCTTGAGTGCTCTGTTATTTCAGGCAGTTATGACTATCTACTCAAGATTATTGCCGCTGATTTAGAAAGCTATGAAAGCTTTGTGAAACATAAATTAGGTAGTATTGATTGTATTGCTAACATCGAGTCGACGGTGGTTTTAAAACAAGCGTTCACTAAGCGTCATTTACCGCTCGCTTGACGCAGCTTGCTTGCAAATAAAACATAACTCGATAAGCTAAAAACAGGCTTTAAAAGGATGCTTAAAATATGAAATTCATCAACTTAGTTGCTCTTTCTTGGGCCATCAGTGGACTATTTAGCAGCCCATTAATGGCACAGCAACAAACCTGCCTTACTCAGCTTGAAGACCAAGCACTAATGATGAAAAGTAAGCGCGAAGGGCTATTTAGAGAACCATTACCAGGCAGCCATAGCACCTTTAGCTATAATATCGAGCAAGCATTTAGTGACTATTTAACCGCTGCGTACCTGCAAATTAGTAGCGAAAATCCGCGTGCTAGTTTGCCATGCCCTGTCTACACCGACACCTATCAGCAGCTTGTTGCACAAGGCGCTCGACCAGCTAACGCGACTGTTGCTGATTTAATAAGCCCATTTGAACTTAAACAGGCCGATAGCCGTAAAGCCGTGCTCTTGATCCACGGTTTAACCGACTCACCCTTTACCTATCACGACCTTGCACAGGTGTATTATCAACAAGGTTATACGGTGCGCACAATTTTACTACCTGGGCATGGTACCGCTCCTGCAGCACTTAGAGACATCGATGCCGATGATTGGCAAAAGGCTAGCGTGTATGCCATTGAGCGCACATTAAAAGACTTTGATCAGGTGATATTAGGGGGCTACTCAACGGGTGCTGCACTGGTTATTGATTACTTAACTCAAGGCCCGGTCGATAATAAAATTACGGCTGCTATGTTGTTTTCACCCGCAAGCGAGCCACACAATAAAAACGGTTGGCTGGCGAAATGGGTCGATGCGATTCCATTTGTGAATTGGATTGATAAAGATGCGGACCTTGATTTTGCCAAGTATGAGTCGTTTCCATTTAGTGCTGCCTCAGCTAGTCACGAAGCAATGAGCCGTATTAGCCTTGATGAACTACGTCATCGCCAACTGCCTAATTTAGCGATATTTAGTACCTTTAGTGATATTGACACCACAATAGATAACCAAGCAACCTTTAAGATTTTAACTAAGCTGCACGACCCAAAAACGCGCAAAAATAACCAGCTTGATCGCCTTGTATACTATGGGGATGACAAAAACATCCCAGCTAGCTTTCCAGCTGATTACCAAATAATTCGTGATGACTGCGACACCGATGACTGTAAAAAAATCAAAGGGATGTCACACATTGGTATCGTTAATAAACCCAGCAACCCTTACTACGGTCGTAAAGCTTTGTATCGCAATTGCGGCAGCTACTTAGATGACGACACGCTTTATACAGCCTGCAAATACCAAAAAGACGTTGTGATGGGTGAGCGCACAGCCGAAAATTTACAAGCGCACAAGCCCTTTGCGCGACTCACGTTTAACCCTTATTTCGATAAGCTTGCTATGCATATCAACGATTTTATCAAAGATATTGAATCGGCTGCACAATGACTGAGTTTAGCCACCGTTGGTTTAATCAAATAAGCGAGATTGATGCCGCTCTTTGGCAATCATTTTTTGATGATACGCCCTTTACAGAACACGCTTTTTTAGCTGCTTTAGAACAAAGTGGCTGTGTGAGTGAAGAGTCGGGCTGGCAACCCATGCACCTAGCAATTTACCAGCAAGAACAAGTCATAGCCCTACTTCCCGGGTATTTAAAACACCACTCTTATGGTGAATATGTATTTGACTGGGCTTGGGCTGAAGCCTATCAACAACATGGCCTAGAGTATTACCCTAAATGGCTGTGTGGCGTACCCTTCACACCTATTGCAGGGCAACGAATTAGTATAAATCACAATAAGCCCGCTGAAGTCTATGCGTATATTCAGCACATACTCACAGCAACGGTAGCGCAATTAAACTGGTCAGGTTGGCATATAAATTTTTGCCACCAGCAACAAGCGACAGCATTAACTAGCGACACCGTAATGCAACGTCATGGCGTGCAGTTTCAGTGGTTTAATGAAGGCTATAATGACTTTGAGGACTTTTTAGCTTCACTCACCGCAAGAAAACGTAAATCGCTCAAAAAAGAACGCGCTAAAATAGCTGAACAACAGATAACCATAGAATGGCTCGAAGGCGCTGACATCAACAAACAGCATATGCAGAAATTTAGTCATTTTTACCGCCAAACCTATTTGAAGCGCTCAGGCCACAATGGTTATTTGAATACCGCCTTTTTTGAGTTATTACAGCAAAGCATGGCCGACAAACTGGTGTTAATGTTCGCTAAGTATCAAGGAGAAGTGATTGCCGCCACACTCAGTTTTAAAGATCAGAACTGTTTATATGGTCGATACTGGGGAACAAATTATGAGCTTGATAGTTTGCACTTTGAGCTTTGCTATTACCAAGGCATTGAGTACTGCATTACCAATAAACTTAAAAAGTTCCATTCTGGCGCGCAAGGTGAGCATAAAATAAGCCGCGGTTTTAAGCCCGTAAATACCTATTCATTGCATCATATTCAGCACACTGAGTTTGCAGCAGCGATTAGTGATTTTATTACTAGAGAACGCCAACATATGGCGCTCTATAAAGCCCAATGCGAAAGCTTACTGCCTTTTAAACAGCAATAATTGGTTATTCGCTGGCATTTGCACATCTTCAACAAAGGTTAAGCCAGCTTGCTCTGCAAGTTGGCAAATCGCTTCAAAATCACGGATTGCACTATGTGCATCTTGCTGTTTTAAAAAAGCATCGAATTCTGCATTACTGGCACTGGTATACTTACCTTGGTATTTAAATGGTCCATAAATACACAATTTACCTTTAGGCGCTAAATGCTTTGCTACACCTTGGAAAAAGCGCTCCACCAGTGGCCAGCTAATAATGTGCATTGTATTCGCAGTGAAAATTGCATTCACTGTTTCAACCGGCCAAGGATCATTAAGGTCAAGTGTGAGTGGTGCATGCAAGTTAGTTAATGCAGCTTCTTGATGCCATTGTAAAATCCCAAGGTGATTAACCTCGCGATCACTACAGTGCCACTGTAAATGTGCTAAATGCGTTGCAAAATGCACACTATGTTGCCCTGTGCCTGAGCCGACTTCTAATACATCCGTCACATCAGAAAAGAACGCTTCTAATACGTTTAAAATAGGTAATTTGTTGTTTTCACAGGCTTGAGAGAAGGGTTTATCCATACAAATTAGTGCACCATGTTTGGTAATTAGTGCACAACAGTAAAGCAAAAATAAATAACAAAGTCGCGGTGAATTTATTAATTAAAAATATAAAGCAATAATTTTCAGCTAGTTACGAACTTTTATCAATATTGGTACAGCTTATGCTTTTTCATATGTGAATTAACCAATAGGAGCAATATTATGTATATCTCACCCTACACCGCTGTAGATGCAGCGATTGCAGCCAGCGAACGTGCTGAAAGCGAAAAAGCCGCCTTAACAAGTTGTGACGACAGAGCAACCGTGATCGATCTTCTTTCTCAATGTAACAAAGAAAATGTACAGGCGCCGAAAAAACATGAAACAGACCAGATTTTTATTCTCGGCTACAATTAATCACACACAGTTAATCCATTCAGTCTTAGCTTCATTATATAAGACTTGCACTAAAACCGATTAACTGTAATGA
>NZ_PNCP01000258.1:0-264 GCF_005886115.1 Pseudoalteromonas sp. S4492 | reverse complement strand
TGGCGGTGCCTGTTGAGCTGGCCGTAAAGCTTTATCAACAACCTCCTCGTTCCCAGGCCGAGGCTCAAGCATTTATGGACGAAGTGGCTAAGCACTATTGCTCACGGCAGGATATAGATGCTTACCTTCAAGCCCTCAAGAAGGTCAATCCTCACGAACTGAGCATGGTGATGGGATGGAAATACACACTAGACAAATTCAAGGGCAAGGCTCCTTACAACCTGGTTCACAGCACTATTAATGCAATGATCCCTAGACTGCAGC
>NZ_PNCP01000257.1:0-264 GCF_005886115.1 Pseudoalteromonas sp. S4492 | reverse complement strand
CGGGCGCGTGTCAGATTTCAGGTGGGTGCCTTTAGAAAGCGCAGCTCAATGAGCTGCGCTTTTTCGTTTCTGGCATTCTGTATCTGGCATTCCGTGCCTGGCATTTCGAGTCAGGCATTTCGAATCAGGCATTCGCTGGCCTTGTATTTGACGCCTCTGACCCTCAGTCACGGCTTGATCTGCTAGATAAGATAATTTGCATAAGCTGATTTGCATGGCCAAGGCGCGTGCATGCACTCGGCCGCGCAATGTCTGGTTGAAAAT
>NZ_PNCP01000256.1:0-371 GCF_005886115.1 Pseudoalteromonas sp. S4492 | reverse complement strand
AGATTCCATTGCTGCGATCAAAAATAACCGGAATGTCTGGTTGTACAACATGCCAAACCCCAGGCTGGCGGCCGGATTCTTTTTATGGAAGTCCGGTGCTGATGGTTATCTGCACTGGCATGGCCGTATGCCGACTGCAGATCCTTTTGATCCCACCGATGGTCGCGAAGGAGATGTTATCTATATGTATCCTTGGGTCGGCAGTTGCCCATCTACCATGACTATTCACCAACGTCTGTTAACACTTCAGGAAGCGGTAACGGATTTGCGCTGGATGTTGTGGCTGGAGGCAGAGGCCGCTGTTGATAGCAAAGCCCAGGAGTTGGTAGAGCAAATCAGCCGGAAAATACCTGGCCACTGGAAAGTTGCAG
>NZ_PNCP01000255.1:0-327 GCF_005886115.1 Pseudoalteromonas sp. S4492 | reverse complement strand
CGATGATGTGCTTTATAAAACAAGAAGGTGAGCTTTTGTGAATTCCCTCAACCTTACTTCATATCAAAACACTTCAGAATAAAGGCATAGTCAAAGGCTATGTCTTCTATCCATTCGTATCGCTTACTGGCTCCGGCATGACCTGCATGCATTTTCATATTGAGGATCAGAGGATTGTCATCCGTTTTCAAAGCCCTGAGCTTGGCTACCATTTTGGCAGGTTCCCAATACGTGACCTGTTCATCGGAGATACCCGAGTTATATAACGTAGGAGGATAATCCTTCACTTCAACATTATCGTAAGGGGAGTATCCTGATATGTAGTTA
>NZ_PNCP01000254.1:0-405 GCF_005886115.1 Pseudoalteromonas sp. S4492 | reverse complement strand
CGGGCCTTCCACCGGTGCCAGGTACAGCGAGCGAATCTCGCGGCTCTCGTCCTGCGTGCGCACGATGCGGAAGCGGCGCAGCCCCTGCCAGCCGCCGCGGGTAGCGGCGAAGCTGTCGTAGCGGCCCTGCTCGGCGGCGATCAGCACAGCGGCCAGTTCCCCGTAGAGGGCGCCCCAGGCATCGGCGATCTCCGGTGTGACGGCGTCCCCCAGCACCTCACCGATGGCGGCCATCAGGCACTCGCCGACGATGGGGTAGTGTTCCGGCAGGATATTGAGCGAGACATGCTTGCTGACCACGGGCGCCAGCAGGCGGTCCACCGCCTCACGCGAGGGGCGTGCGCCGACATAGGCGAGTACGGCGGCGGCCAGCGCACGGGCCTGGCCGCCGCTGGCCTGGTGGGT
>NZ_PNCP01000253.1:0-369 GCF_005886115.1 Pseudoalteromonas sp. S4492 | reverse complement strand
AGAGACAGACTGTTTCCTGCCAGGTCAGCCATTCCACCGGTTGTCCGGCAGCATTCAGTCGCAGAATATACACAATTCAGCTCCCGTTCTTTCATCCCTGATACAGCCAACTTCACAGCATAAACTCAATAAAGATTATATCGGTGAATCATGACCATCTTTTATTAACTTATCGAAATGCAATGCCCTTGCCAATGCCATGTAGCTGATAGAGAGCTATTAAGATTTGAACTTTTGTTCAAAAAAACATCAAACAGAATACTGCTTATTTCAAATCAGAAACACTGAACCCCAGTTTCTTTTCTTGAATATGTAAAAAAGTCATACCTCCATCTAATCCGTTGATTTATATCAATAGCTTACAGAGCA
>NZ_PNCP01000252.1:0-372 GCF_005886115.1 Pseudoalteromonas sp. S4492 | reverse complement strand
GCCAGACGAGTCCAGAGTATTGAGATGGAAGTAATACAGCACAGTGAACCAGGTAGCGATAGGAATGGACGGTAGTACAAGTATGGCTACAAGCACCTGCCAGGTTTTCAAACCACCCACAAAGCGTGACGTAAACTGACCAATCATGATGCTCCATGCGAACCACCAGAACAGGTAGAACTCGTGGACATCGTTCATTGGCAGAGCAAACTGATGAATATTGCCGAAATAGCTACCAATCAATGAAAGGGTCTTTACGAAGTCACCTGCTGTGCCATTCTCGCCAGTAAAGGCACCCAGCCACATCAAAACGATCAGTCCCAAAAACAGCCAGCTAGACGACAAACTAAGAGTACGTACAAAGCGGAGGCT
>NZ_PNCP01000251.1:0-391 GCF_005886115.1 Pseudoalteromonas sp. S4492 | reverse complement strand
CAACCCAAAACTTTTGAAGCCCGGGAAGAGTTAGTTGAGGGATCTTCTGAAGAAAATGTTGGCCATGAAACCTGAAGACCGGCTATCTGCATCTGAAGTATTGCAACACCCTTTCATCATAAGTACGCCATAGTACTCACTATGCATTCGATTGGGCGAGCCTTCGAAATGGATTAAATAATCGTAACTGCTCAGAGTTCAAAGGAACATTATCCGATTGATTGACGCTAACCCTGAAACATCAATAGCACTTCTCAGGGTTAGACGCCTCACCCAGGAAGAATGAGCAGTTACAAAAAATCAGAGCTTGAAAACCAAAGCTTTCAGGGATGATTCTGGATGAATATCTGCAAACTCTGGAGGATTGGGCAGACGTTCAATAAATTTCAGC
>NZ_PNCP01000250.1:0-461 GCF_005886115.1 Pseudoalteromonas sp. S4492 | reverse complement strand
TCGAATTCAATGCATTATTAAGAGGGAGTTATGTCAGGTCAGTATCATTCCATGCGTTCATATTCTGCTTATTTGTACCCTGGCTTTCTGTCTTTTTTACTGGTTCTGATGATGTCTGGCCTGGTTAAGGCGGATGAAGCTATTCAGGACTACCGCAATCTCCTGTCCGATTATCGTATCGAGATTCAGGACGATCTGACCTATACCCGCATCGTATCTCTGGAGTATCAGGTTCTGACACCGGCTGGGGCGGAAGCGCTGCAAAAGTATCACTACAGCTATTTTTCCGAGAATGAGTCCCTGACCGTGCTGGACGCTTCCATCACCAGTCCGGACGGGAAGGTATTTCCTGTCGAGCAAGAGAACATTTACGAGCAGGATCTGGGAGGTCGTGATCAGGAGCGGCGTTCCAGGGAGACCGTGGTGATATTCTCCCAGCTGACGCCAGGCAGCCTCATGAA
>NZ_PNCP01000249.1:0-424 GCF_005886115.1 Pseudoalteromonas sp. S4492 | reverse complement strand
TTGCCGCCATGCTTTTCACCTCCCCAATAGGCATCATCAATTTGTACATCGCCTGTGAGTGGATGGCTGTCGTCACGCTCTTTCATCACTTGCATGAGCTTATGTTTCAAGCGCCACGAAGCTTTGTAAGAAATGCCCAGCTGGCGTGACAATTCCAAGGCAGAGACTCCATTTTTGGTCTGTGTCATGAGAAACATGGCCAGAAACCAGGTTCTAAAAGGCAGCTTGTTCGATTCCATGATGGTGCCAGTGGTCAGAGAAGTCTGGTGATGACAGTGATTGCATTGGTACAGTTCACGAGTCTTGAGGACACAGTGTTCTTTTGACTTGCACATTGGGCATTCAAACCCGGTAGGCCAGCGCCATTGAAAGAACTGATCCCGACAATTAGATTCTTCACCATAAAGCTCGAAGAATTGAGTCA
>NZ_PNCP01000025.1:0-11689 GCF_005886115.1 Pseudoalteromonas sp. S4492 | reverse complement strand
AATAAAGTATCAGCCCACGTTCTGCGCACCTTTTTTAACTGTAAATTTAGTGGGTTTACTAAATTATAAGCCGTTTTCGATGATTTCTAACGCTAGTTCATCGGCAATTAAATGCGTCGATTTTTGTTCTTTTTCAGAACGTGCGAAGATTTCAGTTAACGTATCGTAGATACCTTCAACGTGCTTAGTTGATGCTTCTGCACTATAACCTTCTGGTGCTGTTTCGTAGTAAACGTTGATGATACCACCTGCGTTAATTACGTAATCTGGTGCGTATAAGATACCTTTTTCGCGGATGATCTCACCGTGACGAGACTCTGCTAATTGGTTATTCGCACAACCAGCGATAATTGTTGCTTTTAGACGCGGGATAGTCGTGTCGTTTACCGTTGCGCCAAGTGCACAAGGTGCATACACATCAACGTCTAAGTCGTAGATTTCATCAATACCCACAGCCGTTGCATTGAAATCATTTACAACGCGCTCAACAGCTTGCTCGTTGATATCTGTTACAAATAATGTCGCGCCCGCTTCATGTAGGTGTTTACAAAGGCCGTATGCCACTGCACCTAAACCTTGCACAGCTACTTTGATACCAGCAAGGTCTTGATGACCACGTTGATGTTGTAAAGCAGCTTTAATACCTAAAAATGTACCATATGCTGTAAATGGTGAAGGGTTACCACTTTTACCTTCAAGACCTAGCACATAGTTCGTTTCTTTATTCATGATAGCAACATCATCACAGGTGATGTTTACGTCTTCAGCTGAATAGTAGCTACCGCTTAAACGCTCTAATTGACGACCAAATGCACGGAAAAGTTGCTCTGATTTAATTTCTTTTGCATTACCGATGATCACTGACTTACCACCACCAAATGGTAAACGTGCCACAGCATTTTTGTAGGTCATACCTTTTGATAAACGAAGTGCGTCAGTAACCGCGTCTTCATCAGTTGTGTAGTCCCACATTCTGCAACCACCAACCGCTGGACCTAACTTGGTATTGTGAACCGCGATAATAGCTTTTAGGCCTGATTCTTTATCTGAACAAAACACCACTTGCTCGTGGTTATCAAAGTCGACTTTATTAAATACAGCCACAGTTAAATACTCCGAAATTTTCTTACCCTAAGGGGTGTGAGCGCTGAAAGTGCCGAGACTTTATCACTTCGCATGCTCGCTTGCTACTAAATGAGATGATAAAACTAAGCAAAGTTCCCAAGCCGAAATATCAACTCAAAAACTAACACTTTATAGAAAAATTATACCAACCAAAGTACGCATTAAGCATTGTTAATTCAAAACAAAATATTAACTTAACAAACTTTATTACGTGAACGTAAAGGTAAAGTATAGCGTAAAGAAAAAGTGACAAGAAAAATATGCCGATAAAGCCAAGTAGTATCTGCTTTATGAAGGTATGCTAAGAAAATAATTGAGACTGGTCAGATCAGAAAAAAACGGCGCAGTTGCGCCGTTTTTTTAATAAAAGACTTACAAGATGGTTATTTTAATTTGCCATCAAGTTCTTCGATTTTTGCTTTCCAAATAGCTGGGCCTTGCGTATGTGCATTTGCACCTTCACTATCAACAGCAACCGTTACTGGCATATCTTCTACTTCAAACTCGTAGATTGCTTCCATACCTAAATCTTCGAATGCAACAACGCGTGCTTTCTTGATTGCTTTAGATACAAGGTAAGCTGCACCACCTACCGCCATTAAGTAAATAGACTTATTGTTCTTGATTGATTCTACTGTAGCAGGCCCACGCTCAGCCTTACCAATCATACCGATGATGCCTGTTTTTTCTAACATCATATCAGTGAATTTATCCATACGCGTTGCAGTTGTAGGTCCTGCAGGACCTACCGCTTCATCACCCACTGCATCTACAGGGCCAACGTAGTAGATAAACTTGTTATCAAAATCAACGCCTTCAGGTAAACCTTCACCTGATTGGATCATATCTTGTAAACGTTTATGCGCTGCATCACGACCCGTTAAAATAGTACCAGACAGAAGAACCGTTTCACCCATCTTCCACTCTTGTGTGTCTTCTTTTGTCAGAGTGTTTAAATCAACGCGACGTGTACCTTCGCCTACTTCAAATGTAACTTCTGGCCAATCTTCTAGTTTAGGCGCTTTAAGATCAGCTGGGCCTGAACCATCTAACGTGAAGTGTACGTGACGAGTTGCTGCACAGTTCGGGATCATTACCACTGGTTTTGATGCTGCGTGAGTTGGTGCCGTTTTGATTTTCACATCAACTACGGTTGTTAAACCACCAAGACCTTGAGCACCAATACCTAACTTATTAGCACGTTCGAAGATATCGATACGCATTTTTTCTTCAGTTGTTTCAGCGCCGCGCTCAATCAGCTCGTGAATATCAACCGGATCCATTAATGATTCTTTCGCTAGTACCGCGGCTTTTTCTGCAGTACCACCAATACCTATACCTAGCATGCCAGGTGGACACCAGCCCGCACCCATCGTTGGTAATGTTTTCTCAACCCATGCAGCCACATCATCAGATGGGTTAAGCATAACCATTTTCGTTTTATTTTCTGAGCCGCCGCCCTTCGCTGCAACCATTACCTCAACTTCGCCACCTGGCACTAAGTCGATATGAACAACTGAAGGTGTATTGTCTTTGGTGTTTTTACGCGTACCAGCTGGGTCTGCAACAATTGATGCGCGTAACGGGTTATCTGGGTTTAAGTATGCGCGACGTGTACCTTCATCAACCATTTGCTGTACAGTCATGTCTGTTTTATCCCACTTAACATCCATACCTACTTTTACGAAACAGGTAATGATACCTGTATCTTGACATAGCGGACGTTTACCTTCAGCAGACATACGAGAGTTAATTAAAATTTGCGCAATGGCATCTTTTGCCGCTTTGCTTTGCTCTTTGTTGTAAGCTTTTTCTAAGGCTTGTACGAAATCGAGAGGGTGATAAAAAGAAATGTATTGCAATGCATCTTCAATGCTATCAATGAAGTCTTGCTGACGAATTGTACTCATTACGGGTTCCTTAAGTTTTTATCGCGTAGCGCTGTACGTGATCCTGAGTAAACCGGTGACGAAGATTTACTCTACGGGTTAGTCATGGCATCACTATAAAGGAAATCATAACGCTGCCAATCAAATTTAACTTATGATACCCTCCTCGCCCGTTTCGGGCTAGTTATTCAGGGCAATGTAGATGATAAACGATGAAAATTTGTGCATTAAATTAGATTTAAGCGGTGATTGTATCGCGCTATTTAGTCATTTTGCTCATTTGCCCCATGCTGTGTTGCTCGATTCAGCCAATAGCGAGCATGTAAATAGCCGCTTCGATATCATTGCCATTGCGCCATTAAAGCGATTAGAAGTGCGTGAAAATACATGCTTTGTCGACGGCAAGGCGCAATCAAGTGATTGTTTTAGCTTGATGAAAGCAGGTCTTCAGGAATTTAATCACACAGCAAACCCTAACAATCTGCCTTTTACAGGTGGTTGGCTTGGCTATTTTGGTTATGACTTAGGTCGTGTGATTGAAACTATGCCAAATCATGCCGAAAACGACATTAACATGCCGCAAATGGCTGTTGGACTTTATCCTGATGCTCTTATTTTTGATAAGCAACAGCAAAGCTGGTTTTACGTTTGTCAGCCAAATCAAAATCGCTTAGCGCTATACCAGCAGCACCTAAACGAAACGCCAGCAAGTGCAGAGTTCGCGCTAAAAAGCGACTGGCAGTCAAATATGAGCAAAGCCAGCTACAGCGAAAAATTCGAGAAAATTCAAACTTATTTAAAAAGTGGTGACTGTTACCAGATCAACCTTGCGCAGCGTTTTAAAGCTGAGTTTTCAGGTTCAACATGGCAAGCCTATAAACAACTTCGAGAAGCGAATAAAGCCCCATTTTCAAGCTATATAAATCACCCAGATGGCGCTATTTTATCTATCTCCCCTGAGCGCTTTATCTCTATAAATCAAGGTCAAATAGAAACCAAGCCCATTAAAGGAACGCTCCCTCGTTTGGCTGACCCTGAACAAGACCAAGCACAAGCAACCCGTTTACAAAAATCTGAAAAAGACCGCGCAGAAAATGTCATGATTGTTGATCTGCTACGCAACGATTTAGGCAAAGTGGCTCGTCCAGGTAGTGTCACCGTACCCTCGCTATTTGCCATTGAAAGCTTTCCAGCTGTACATCATTTAGTAAGTACTGTGCGCGCAGAATTAGCGGATGGCAAAGATGCCGTTGACCAAATTCATGCCGCTTTCCCGGGTGGTTCAATTACCGGAGCACCGAAAATTCGTGCTATGGAAATTATTGAAGAGCTCGAACCACATCGACGTAGTGTGTACTGTGGCTCAATTGGCTATTTGAGTGCCTGTGGCAACATGGATACCAGTATCACAATTCGTACTTTAGTGTGTCATCAAGGTGCAATTTATTGCTGGGCTGGCGGTGGCATTGTGGCTGATTCAAAGGTCGACTTGGAGTACCAAGAAACTTACGATAAAGTAAATAAAATACTGCCTTTATTAAAGTAAACGTTGAAGTAACAACCTTGAATAGTCAGCAAATAATTGCCCGTTTTAGTTTAAGTCAAACCACAGAGCGTCCAGCTACCATTCGCTTTAATGCCGAAAAGCGTGCCAGTGCCGTGATGTTACCTTTGCTAGATATTAATGACGAAGCGCATTTGTTGCTGTGCAAACGACCAAGTTATTTACTGCATCACCCTGGGGAGATTTGCTTACCAGGTGGAAAGTATGAAGAGCAAGATGACACGTTAATGCACACAGCTCTTCGAGAGCTCAATGAAGAGCTTAATATTGGCACACATCAAGTGACTGTCCACGGTAAATTACACCAGTACGCGACCCTGACCGGTTTCACTATTGAGCCTTTTGTGTGTACCCTCAGCGAAGGGACAACATGGCAAGCAGATCCCAACGAAGTTGCTGCCAGCTTTTTACTGCCTTTATCTTATTTGAGTAACCAACAAAATTGGCAGCCCCTCCCCTTTGAGCGAAATGGTAAAACCATTACTTTGCAAGGTTTGATGACCCCCCATGGCCTGCTTTGGGGAGCAACAGCGAGCATTATTAATAACTTTATCAAACAGCTCGCCCTACCAGTTTAATTATCCTGCTTTTAGGGTTACACAGACACGTTTAAACGTTATTATGTGGCACCGTTCAAAGGCAGGTAGTATGCCGTTAAAGGAAAATGAGTAGCAAATTATGATCAGTGCATTCGATATGTTTAGTATTGGTATTGGCCCATCGTCATCTCACACTGTTGGCCCAATGCGCGCTTCGCGTTTATTTGTAAACGAATTAGAAGAAAAAAACTTACTTGCAAACGTCACCGATATTAAAGTTGAGCTGTTTGGCTCACTCGGTCAAACAGGTATTGGTCACGGCTCAGGTAAAGCCGTGATCTTAGGCCTTGCCGGCTATGATCCAGAAACCATTGATGCTGATTTAGTTGACGATATTCTGGCAAAAATCGAAAAAGAACAGGTTATTTACTTAAACCAAAGCCATAAAGCCAATTTCCCTAAGCAAGGTGCGATTGTATTCCATCGTCGTAAAACACTACCAAAGCACTCAAATGCGATGGAAATCATTGCGAGTCAAAATAGCGAAAAGCTATTCAGTAAAGTGTATTACTCAATCGGCGGCGGATTTATCGTAACTGACGAAGAATTCGAGAACGAAAAACAAAAAGCACTCGAAATTCGCGAGGAAAACCCTGCACCTTATCCGTTTAACACGGCTAAAGAGTTGTTAGAGCTATGCCGTGAATCAGGTTTTAGTGTATCAACACTTATGATGCATAACGAAAAAACCTTACGCAGCGAAAAAGACATCAAAGATGAGCTGTTTAATATTTGGCAAGTAATGAAAGCCTGTATTGAACGTGGCATGCGCACAGAAGGGATTTTACCTGGTGGTTTAAAAGTAAAACGCCGTGCACCTAGCCTCCACCTTAAATTAAATATTGAGGTAAACAATGACCCACTACGTGCGATGGACTGGGTTGATTTGTTTGCACTTGCAGTAAACGAAGAGAACGCTGCCGGTGGCCGTGTAGTTACCGCACCAACCAATGGTGCTGCGGGCATTTTACCTGCGGTATTAATGTATTATCACACTTTCATTAAAGAAGTAGACCGTGATATTGCGACCCGTTACTTATTAACAGCAGCAGCCATTGGTATTTTATATAAAAAGAATGCGTCAATTTCTGGTGCTGAAGTAGGTTGCCAAGGTGAAGTGGGCGTTGCTTGCTCAATGGCAGCGGGCGCCCTAACCGAAATCATGGGTGGTAATGTTGTGCAGGTTGAAAACGCCGCTGAGATTGGTATGGAGCACAATCTAGGTCTAACCTGTGACCCAGTAGGAGGCCTTGTGCAAGTACCATGTATTGAACGTAATGCGATGGGCGCTATCAAAGCAATCAATGCATCACGCCTTGCAATGCGTGGTTCTGGCGAGCAAAAAGTGACCCTTGATAAGGTAATTAAAACCATGCTCGACACAGGTAATGATATGAAAACAAAATACAAAGAAACCGCTCGCGGTGGCTTAGCAGTTAATATCATCGAGTGTTAATTTTCAGCACAATAAAAAAAGCCGCTTTAAAGCGGCTTTTTTTATTTCTATTTTACTGGTAACTCTATATTTTCGAAGAGCTTATCAACATCTTCTTGGTTACGTAATAAGCTTGCTCGCTCAACCAATTCTTTGGTTAAGTGTGGTGCAAATCGTTCAATAAAATCATACATATAGCTGCGTAAAAAGCTGCCTTTTCTAAAGCCAATCTTAGTAGTACTCGCTTCAAATAAATGGCTTGCATCAATACACACTAAATCAGTGTCTGTTACTTGGTCTATTGCCATCGATGCGACAACGCCCACACCTAGCCCTAAACGCACATAGGTTTTGATTACATCAGCATCCGTTGCAGTAAATACGATATGTGGCTCAAGTCCATGAGCATTGAAAGCTTTATCTAATTCAGAGCGACCAGTAAAACCAAACACATATGTTATCAGCGGGTATTTAGCCACATCGGCAACCGTTAAGTTATCAGCCTTTTGCGCAAGTGGGTGTGTTTTTGCCACGACGATACTGCGATTCCAGTGATAGCACGGCAACATAACTAAATCAGAGTATAAATGCAGTGCCTCAGTCGCAATGGCAAAATCAGCGTCGCCTCGTGCTGCTGCATCAGAAATCTGCTGTGGCGTACCTTGGTGCATATGCAAAGACACTGCCGGGTACTTTTTCATAAAGCCTTGAATAACATTAGGTAATGCATAGCGTGCTTGTGTGTGCGTGGTCGCGATATTTAGTTTACCTTGATCCGGTAAGGTATGTTCATTGGCAACCGCTTTGATACCCTCAACCTTTGATAGTATCTCACGTGAAATATTAATGATTTCGTTACCGGCACTAGTTACATGCGTTAAGTGTTTGCCACTACGACCAAAGATCTGCACACCAAGTTCATCTTCAAGCATACGAACTTGTTTCGAGATCCCCGGTTGCGAGGTAAATAAACTTTCTGCTGTTGCAGAGACATTCAGTTTATGATTTTGGACTTCGACTATATATCTGAGTTGTTGTAGTTTCATGGCTGCATTGTAAACGTTGTTATTGTTTATTTATAAAGGCTGCAAAGCACAATGCCAAGTGATATTTCATCGCGCTATACATTTATATCGATTGTTTCTAAGGCTAACACATTAAATTACAGCTCGGTAGCCGTGTTTACACGCAAAATATTCAATAAAGGTGCTAGTTTAGCGCTATACTCATTATAAAGTAGTAAGCATCGGAAGTTTATTCTAGATAACTAACCGCAAAGCTGTTCAGATCTGATCTTTTTAATGTAATATAAAAAAATTAGATAGTTAAAACTGAGATTTAGTAATGATTGTTTCTATCATCATCATGCTCATTGTTGCATTAATCGTCATTGCACTGTGGGTAAGTGCGGTGCAACAACATAAAGAAAAGCAAGAAGCAGAGCGCCGTAAAGAGTTAACAAAGTTAAAGAAAATCATTGAAGAAGCAGAAGATGTTTTGCTTAACAGTGCTAATATTCCCATGTCTGAAAACATCCTGCGTATTCTCCAGCGTCGTATTTATGATGCTCTAGCAGGTATGGTCGAACTGTCTCCAAGCTCAAAAGAGTTAAAAAATCGCTTAAAAGAATCTAAAGAGCGTTTAAGCTCGCCAATAGAAGCAAATAACAGTGACGCACTGGTGTTACCTGATAACGACAAACAACTAATCGCATTAATCCAAGGTATTAAAAAATTACGTGCGGTACTGCGCTCAGAGCATGGTAAAGGTAAAGTTGATAGCCAAGTATTTGTTGCAGAAGATAAACGCCTTGAAAAATTGCAGTTAAGGATCAATGTAGAAAGCCAAATCAAACGTGGTTTATCTGCTCGCTCGGCAAACATGGTGGGATCAGCAAGACAATATTTTGAAAAGGCACTTGCTACCCTATCGGGTGTGAGCTACAGCGATGAATATGTGAGTGCAAAACGACAAGAAGTTGAAAATTACTTAGAAGCGATTAGCTCTGAATTGAAAGCATCTAATGCAACATCAAGAAAGAAAAAAGCAGAACAAGAGCAAGACGATTTAGACGTGTTATTCGCACCAAAGAAAAAGTGGTAAACCACTTTTTCTTTGCTTTGACCTCGTTAAGATAAAAACGCAAACTTAACGATAAATAATGCTGTTAATACCCACACACTAATACTGATTTCATCTTTTTTACCACATACCAACTTCACCGCAGTATACGAAATAAAACCCAGTGCAATACCGTGCGCAATCGAGAACGTTAACGGTGTCATCAATAATACCACGCTCACTGGAATGGCATCTGTCATATCATCCCAATTTACCAGCTTTAAGTTTTGCATCATTAAAACAGCAACATACAAAATCGCACCTGCCGTTGCATAAGCTGGGATCATACCGGCTAGTGGTGCAAAGAACATCATTAACAAGAAACAAATACCTACAACCACCGCGGTAAGACCTGTACGGCCGCCCACAGATACGCCTGCTACTGATTCAATGTACGATGTCGTTGTAGACGTACCAAGCATTGAGCCTGCAATGGTTGCTGTGCTGTCTGCACTTAATGCACGACCTAAACGAGGCATTTTACCTTGCTCATCAGCAAGCCCTGCTTTTTGCGTAACAGCAACTAAAGTGCCTGAGGTATCAAACAAATCAACAAATAAGAAAGCAAAAATCACTGTTAGCATTGAGATTTCTAATGCTGATGCAAAATCTAATTGCATAAAGGTTGGCGCAATTGAAGGTGGCATTGACACAATACCTTGGTATTGCACAAGGTCTAAACCAAGGGCGATAGCCGTTACTAATAAAATACTAATTAGCACGCCACTTTTCATGTCGCGATATAAAAGAGCCGCAATCACAAAAAAGCTAAAAATGGCGAGTAAAGGACCCGGCGCTGTGATGTCGCCTAACTGCACTAGCGTTGCAGGGCTTGCTACGATAATACCGGCGTTTTTCAGTGCAATAAGCGCTAAGAAAGCACCGATACCTGTAGCAATGGCACGCTTTAATACCAGTGGAATGGCATCAATGATCCACTCTCGCACCTTAAATAGGCTTAAACACAAAAAGATACAGCCAGACATAAATACTGCGCCAAGGGCAGCTTGCCAAGTGTGGCCCATGCCAAGCACTACACCATAGGTAAAGAAAGCGTTTAAGCCCATACCTGGCGCCAATGCTAATGGGTAGTTAGCCCATAAACCCATGATAAAACAGCCGATTGCAGCTGCAATACAGGTTGCAACAAATGCCGCACCTTGGTCCATTCCTGCTTCGGCTAACATGGCTGGGTTAACAAATACAATGTAAACCATGGTAATGAATGTTGTTATACCAGCAATAGTTTCGCGGCGCACAGAGGTGTTGTTTTCAGTGATTTTGAAAAGTCTTTCGAACATGTTGAACTTTAAGTTGAGATTAATTGGCTAATTTTATCATATTTTATCTCAATAAGAGGACATTTTACCTTGCAATGTTCTAAACTAATAAGGTCTTTTATTTCAAGAAAATAACTAAACTATGTCTGATAATTCGCCAGTAGGCTTAGATTTAGAGCAACAGCTTGATAATATACTTGCCTTTATTACCCAACCCGATAAAGGGTCGGCGCCAGATAAAAGTACTCAATCTGTTGAAAACGTACTAAACAAAGCTTTATATTATTTAAAAAATGAACAGCCTCCCCTTGCTGCGAAATGGATGCGCCTAGCTGCTATGGCAGGTAACCATAGAGCACAATTTTATATGGGACTGTTTTTCATCAAAGGGCAAGGTGTTCCACACAGTGTTTTTCATGGCGCGGTGTGGCTAAGTCTGGCAAGTAGCCAAGGTTATGAACCTGCAACCGCTGCACTTGATGACCTGAGAAAACACATCAGTACGCGCAGATTACATGATGCGCAAAGCTATGCAGCGACCTTATACGAACAAATCCACCAGCAACAGTTTGCGCATTTAATTCCTCGCGATCCTGACGCCAGCTAACACGCGTCAGGTTCTACAACTCATTATTGCTGTCTTGTCAGTTTACTCTCAAATGTGATGAGACCTGCACCAACTACAAGCAATAAGATACCAATAAACTCAAGCCATACATGGCCTTTATGAGGCTTGATAACGGGTGTTTTTGAAGTCAGGCTATACAAACGCCTACCTTGCTCGCCAGATTCTACAAACGAAAAACCTTTATAATCCGCTGAGATAATAAATTTAAAATCATGCCTGCTAATCATTTCTCGACGTTTTGCATCTATTTTCTCGCTGCTTTGTTCTACGAGTAGCGTTCGCCAATCATGAAAAATGCCATCTGGTTCATTATCTTTCACTACACCATATGATTTGTACTCATAGAACTTTGTGTTGAATAGCTTTTCTTGATGCCCTAAATAAAACATGGCACAGCCTAGCGCACTTAATAGTATGGCAATATAGATCAATGAGCGCTGTTTAATGAATTGCTTATTACTTTGTTGCTTATACCAAGCTTCAATATCAGGCACATTAATCAACCGAGCTTTATCTACAGAATGTTTTAATGGCTCCATAAAGTCGCAAATTGTTAGATTGAGCGCCGTTAATATTGAACGAAATGTGTCATTAGAAGGCACTGATTTATCGTTCTCAAGTTTTGAAAGGTAACTTTGCTCTATTCCAACTTGCTCTGCAAATTCTGGTTGGCTTAATTTCAGCTCACTGCGATAGTGTCTTAGTTGTGTTCCGAATGTACTCATAACGCATTTCCTTTTTGTTGTGGAGCCGCCATTCTTTGCTATTCATGCAGATATAAAAAGCTGAATAAATAGGAATAATGAACAATATTAGCAAGATAGGATGAAAGATACGAGATACGAGATACGAGATACGAGATACGAGATACGAGATACGAGATACGAGATACGAGATACGTTGTCAGTATAAGGAAATAGTGAGGTGTAAAGTAAAGAATTATCTAATCATTTGCTTGAGGAAAACAAATGGCGGAGTGGACGGGACTCGAACCCGCGACCCCCGGCGTGACAGGCCGGTATTCTAACCAACTGAACTACCACTCCGC
>NZ_PNCP01000248.1:0-256 GCF_005886115.1 Pseudoalteromonas sp. S4492 | reverse complement strand
TGACCACTGCCAATCCAAAAGAGAGCAGTGACCGACAGCTGTTTAACAAGCTGGGTATCAATATGGATGACACCACTGAGCTGGATGAGCAGGAATTGGCGCAGATCTGTCCACTTCGAGAGCGAGACTCTTTATTGAACAATGAGCAATACTTCGATGCTATGGGTCAGAAGGCTTCCTGATGACTTTCGACCTTGAGAAGGACCTTCAGGCTCGCCGGGCCCAGGGACTCTATCGCGCACGAAAAACCCTTGAG
>NZ_PNCP01000247.1:0-463 GCF_005886115.1 Pseudoalteromonas sp. S4492 | reverse complement strand
TTACATCATCACTGATGTCAGGTTTTATTTTTATATTTGCTGCTTAATTACCCGATCAAAGTGCCATTGAATGACCGGGTGATTATTCAGCCATAGAGCAATCATGAATAGAGTTGATTAAAAAGTAAACGGTCGTTTGAAATCATTATGAGTGAACAAAATACCTGAATTCGTGAGTTCATGATCGTTAAATTTGCCAAAAACTCAGTCATAGCAGCATCTGTAGGCTAATATTGGCTCATCTTGATTTTCACCATATAAGTGCATTTTTGTGGAACTAAAATTTGAGCAATCTGACACAGAATTTTATACTCCTGCAGCTGGCCTGTATTTTGTGGGTCACGCCCTGAACAAGAAGACATCCCTCAAAAAATCACTGCGCTCTATCAAGAAGCGCCATTGCATCCCCAATATTGATCTGGTTCGTGCTTTCATCGGCTTATTGGCTTTGGGTAAAACTGAT
>NZ_PNCP01000246.1:0-207 GCF_005886115.1 Pseudoalteromonas sp. S4492 | reverse complement strand
CTATAGCTCTTCCACCATCTTCAATTTCATTGACCTTCTCATTGCTTTGGCGCTTCTTGTGCATAAGCCCTCTGGCAGTTGGAGACCATCCCAGACAGGTGGCGTAGGAAAAATGAAATAGGTCATGGTAGCGGTAATAATCATCTTCGTAGTTATTGTCCCTGATAGTGCTTCCAAATGGTTTGCCATTCACGGTTATCTCAATAC
>NZ_PNCP01000245.1:0-368 GCF_005886115.1 Pseudoalteromonas sp. S4492 | reverse complement strand
TCCCAATCCACCAGCACTTCGCCAAACTCATAGGAAAGCGCATGGGCATTAAGGGACATGGATGAAACAGCAGAGGCGACGGCAATCGTCAGCAGGGACTTTTGCACACCGATAGAACGGACAAGGCGTGCGTCTTGAGTAGTGTGCGTTTTTTTTATTTTATACTTCATTACAACATCCTTGAGCGTAAGCCTGTCGGCGGGTTTAAGCAAAACAGCTTACCTCCCCCCTGCAACAACCGCTCTCTAGAACAGCATTACAACCAACGTCAACGGCGAATAGTTTTTATTATTCTGACAGACTGAAAAATACTCACTATCCCACACGCAGACAATGGCAAAACTGGCCAAAACAGCAGAACACTTTTT
>NZ_PNCP01000244.1:0-321 GCF_005886115.1 Pseudoalteromonas sp. S4492 | reverse complement strand
CGTGCGGCGCGCAAGGGTGCGCGCTCCAGTCGTGTCTCGGTCGAGAGCCGCTACCGCTGCTGGCTGCGTCATCACGCTGCCATTGCGCGCGACAGCGCACGCCGCCTGCTGGTCGCGCCCATCGCCCGCCTGCTGACCATGCTGGCCATCGCCATCGCACTGACGTTGCCGGCGGCGCTGTGGCTGGCACTGGACAGCGCACGCCTGCTCGACAATGAGCTCAATGACAGCGCCCAGCTCACCCTCTATCTCGAGACCTCGGTCGACGAGAGCCAGGCGCTGACGCTGTCGGACTCGCTGCGCGACGCTGCCGGTGTCGGG
>NZ_PNCP01000243.1:0-298 GCF_005886115.1 Pseudoalteromonas sp. S4492 | reverse complement strand
CGGTGATGACCCTGCAGGCGCTGTGGCATCTCTACCAGACCTTATTCTCGCCCCGCCCGCCCGAGGGCGGCAGTGAGGGAAGTGGCGCATCCGCCGCCACTTCCGATGCCGCTCCCGACGCCGCAGCTGCCCACAAGGAGCCGCGCTGATGGATATCGCAACGGCTACGATGCTGCTGGTCGGCGGCATCTTCGCGCTGCTGGTCACCGGCCTGCCGCTGGCCTTCGTCACCGGCCTGGTCGCGCTGGCCTACACCTTCGGCTGGTTCGGCCCGATGGCGCTGCCGCTGGTCACCAGT
>NZ_PNCP01000242.1:0-284 GCF_005886115.1 Pseudoalteromonas sp. S4492 | reverse complement strand
TCCAGGCGGGCAGTAAAATCGGTATCACGGCTATCAAGCCGGTTGATCAAGGTATCCATGCGAACCTCTTTTCTCATTGCTTGGCAGAGAAGGCTGAACCGGACGGGCTCTGTCCAGCGCCTGCCCGCATCATCGTGATGAGCATCGTGATGAGCAGGGGCGGCAGCTGGCGTTTCGAGAGTCATCTTCTGCCACGGTCATCTATGCGACCTTGGGTATCCATCGGGTCGATGCCGACAGCCCGCGGCCATCACGCCTCGCGGCGGACTTCCACGGCCTGACGC
>NZ_PNCP01000241.1:0-300 GCF_005886115.1 Pseudoalteromonas sp. S4492 | reverse complement strand
TCTTTAAAGTCATGATCTCCCATCAAGACAAACTCAGGCTGAAGAGCTCCACGACCGACTTCGAAGTCGCCCAGAAGCTTCAGTCCAGCTCCCAGCTCCATAACTTCGAACTCTTTCATTTTGCGTTTCTGAGCTAATACACCTGTTTGCTTTTCACTCAGATCATCAAAATCAACACTGGCGTAGTCAAAGGCGATCTGAGGCTGAAGGATCCACTGATTGAGCTGATAGTTATAACCCGCTACGAAACGTGCACCCCAGATAGTACTGTCAGCTTCCCCTTTATAGGAAACCGGTGTA
>NZ_PNCP01000240.1:0-341 GCF_005886115.1 Pseudoalteromonas sp. S4492 | reverse complement strand
CGTATCACTAGATGTTGATTGTGGCAGCTAACGCTTAGTTCAACGCTTAGTTCAACTGCCCTTGCACTTAATCGAAGCGACTCTGGATTGAAGTGGATCACTTCAATGCCTCTTGGGTCAGTTGCAACGCCTTGTTGGACGAGTCCTTGCACGGACTCTTTGTATGTAATTAACAGCGTGCGACTTGTGTCGCTTCTGGTTCCAAGGACTGAGATGAGAGGCAGTGAGTAGTGTAAAGGATGTCACGCCCTGGCATAAAGACGTCTATTTTATATTCTGTTTCTATGCATTTTGGTGCTGTCATATAAAGCATCCCCTTATCTGGCTTCAAGCCGTCAGAT
>NZ_PNCP01000239.1:0-350 GCF_005886115.1 Pseudoalteromonas sp. S4492 | reverse complement strand
ATCATGTAACCTGACCAGAGCATAACCCTTCTTTAGGGGATGAATGTTATTCAAGAACTACTGGTTGCCCACAGGAGAGGCTGCATAGGAAGCCAGGGCACTTAAGAGATAACAGGTAGCCCTACTATCGGATTGCCTGACATCTTCGGGAATGGGCTCACTGGCATTAAACAGAGGACGATTAGCCTCAGTGCGGACAAAGGCAGGTTCGGAACCTGTCAGATAATTCGCAAGGTTTTTGTCCGTAGTAAAAATATCCACCTGAGCCTCATCGGTTTTTTTCAGAGGTTCCGGCTTGGGTTGCAGGAAGGCAATGTCTTTTAGTGGCTTGTGATAAACCGGTGTCTCCC